>JBOGYA010000511.1:0-1512 GCA_050696515.1 Solirubrobacteraceae bacterium | reverse complement strand
CGTCAACACCGTCCCGATCACCCATAGCCGAATTCCCGCAAACACCGACATCCCATTGACATAGGAGCGACATCGGTCGCGCAAAGCAGCCGCCGGCAACGCGGGCGAAGCGCGCGTTCCAGCGCACGTGTCTGCGTATGCAAGGTCGCGAGCCGCGGGAGCAACGGCTCGCTCGTGCTTGTCGTCTCTATGAAGGACGCGCGGCTGTCAACTGGATTGTTGGTTTGAGTGTCTTTCCTCCCGTGTGCTTGTGGGTGGGGTGGTTGTCTGTGTGAGGGCTGTCGCCCGCCGGCCATGGAGGGCCGGCGGAACTTGGGTCGCGGATGGAGACCTCCGTGTTGGTTAGCTTGGTGGAGCGCGGTTGGGTGGGCGGCGCTCATCTCTCTATCGCCTCCTCGTGGAGGACCAGGCGACATCGGAGGCCGGCTGCGGGGGCGCAATTCCAAAAGAGCCGTCAGGCGGCTAGACGAGACGTGGCGCCTCCCGCAGCAGCGGGGTGAAGGGTTGGTTGTTGGTCAGCATGTGCCAGATCGCCTCGGTGAGCTTGCGGGCGAGATCGACCTGGGCGACCTTGGCGCCGCGTTGCTTGCCTAGGCGCTGTTTGTTGCGCTGGTAGCGCTCGCGGTAGGCGGGATGGCGGAGCGCGTGCATAGTCGCTTCGAGCATCGCCCAGCGCAGATAGCGCGGCCCTTGCTTGGACAGGGGTCCGCGGCGATCTGAGTCGCCGGACTGGCGGACTCTTGGGCATAGGCCGGTGTAGCCGACGAGCTTGCGGGCCGATGGGAACCGGGTGATGTCGCCGATCTCGGCGGCGATCGTGAACGCGAGCACCCAGCCGATCCCGGGCACGGTCAACAGCAGCGGCACGTACGGATGGTCGGCGCCGCCGGCCCGGAGCTCGCGCTCGATCGCGTCGATCTCAGACTCGAGATAGTCGATCAGGTACACGCTGGCGTCGAGCGTCTCGCGCCACGGATCCGGGATCTGGAGGCGCTCCAGCAGCTTGCGGCCTTCCAGCCCGAACAGATCTGTGACCGGGCACGGGTGCCCAAAGGTCATCAGCGTCGCGTGGATCCGATGCTTGAGCATCGACTTGTGCTTGACCAGATGCAACCGAAAACGAGCCTGCTCACGCTCGGCGCGCACCCGCGGGTCGGGCAGCCAGATCGCCGGTACCAGGTTGCGGTGCGAGAGCACCGCCAGCACCCTTGAGTCGACCCGATCGGTCTTGCACGCCAACGGCGCCAGTCCCTTGACCCGCTGCGCGTCAGCGATCAACACATCCCACCCCAGCTGCTCAAGCGTGTCATGCACGAACCGTGCGCCGGTCATCGACTCGATCACCGCCCGCACCGGCAGGCGATGACGCGCGACCTTCTCGACCAGATACCGCAGCCCACCGACATCGGGCGGCGCGGCGAGCTCCTCGACCAGCTCCCCCTCGTCCGAAAGTACGCACACGTCCAGCCGCCGGCGGCTCAGATCAAGCCCAACGCAACATCAGGCATCTCC
>JBOGYA010000510.1:0-1520 GCA_050696515.1 Solirubrobacteraceae bacterium | reverse complement strand
CGATGCGCACCATCCGCTTCTCCCCCACGTGGGGGGAGGCGCCGGCGATCGAGATGATGTAGCCGTCGATCTTCGCCACCGCGTCGTCCACGTCGTACATGTGCGGCTCCACGATTTCGACCAGCACCTCGTCGCCCGCGTGGAACGGCAGCGCGCGCTCCTCCACCTCCTCGCGGGTCCCCTGGAAGGTGATCGCGAAGTGGTCCAGGGACAGCCCTTCGGAGCCCTCGAAGTGGAAGGAGCGGCCCGTGTCGTGCTCCAGCGCGTGCAGCACGCGCGAGTGCTGGCCGGTGAACTGCGCCGTCACCCGCGGGTTGACTTGCACCAGGAACGCCTCCGCGTCCGGGCTCTCCACGGCGATCTCCCGCAGGCGGCGCTCGAAGTCGATCGCGAACGTCTCCTCCGAGCGGATCACCCCGTCGCCGTCGCACGTCGGGCAGGGGCGGCTCATGATCTCGCGCACTCCCTCGGTGACGTTCTGGCGGGTCATCTCCACCAGGCCGAGCTTTGAGATCTCCGCCGTGAACGTCTTCGTGCGGTCCTCGTCCAGAGACTTGCGCAGCGTCTTCATCACCGCGTCGCGGTTGCGCGCGCGCGCCATGTCGATGAAGTCGATCACGATGATCCCCCCGATGTCGCGCAGCCGCAGCTGGTCGACCACCGCCTCCGCCGCCTCGAGGTTGGTGCGCGTGATCGTCTCCTCGAGGCCCGCGCTGCGCCCGCGGCCGGTGAAGCTGCCGGAGTTCACGTCGATCACCGTCAGCGCCTCCGCGTAGTCGATCATCAGGTAGCCCCCGCTCGGGAGGTCCACGCGGCGGCTCATGACCCCCTCGATCGCGCGCTCCACCCCGTAGACCTCGAACAGGGGGCGGTCCTCGCCCTGCCACAGCTCGACCCGCTCGACCAGCTCCGGCGCGGTGCGCGTGAAGAACGACACGAGCCGGCGGTACTGCAGCTCGTCGTCGACGATCGCACGCTCGAAGTGTTCGGAGAAGATGTCGCGCACCACCCGCACCGAGAGGTCCGCCTCCTGGAAGACCATCTCCGGGGCGACCGTCTCCTGCACGCGCTTGACCAACACCTCGTGCAGCTTGTGCAGGTACAGCAGCTCCCGCTCGAAGTCCTCGCGCTTGGCGCCGTGCGCCGCGGTGCGCACGATCGCCCCGCCGCCGCCGAGGTCGAGCTTCGTCGTCTGGCGGCGCAGGCGCTCGCGCTCCTTGTCCTCCAGGCGCCGCGAGACGCCCACGCCCTCGCCGGTCGGCTGGTAGACCATGTAGCGGCCGGCGATCGCGAGCTCCATCGACAGCCGCGCCCCCTTCGTCTTCAGGGGGTCCTTGATCACCTGCACCACCACCTCTTGGCCGGGCTTCAGGAGCTCTGTGATCTTGCGCCCCCCGCCGCGGCCGCGGCGCGCGACCTCGACACCCGGGAGCACGATCTCGTCGACGTGCAGGAAGCCGTTCTTCTCCAGGCCGATGTCCACGAACGCCGCCTCCAGGCCCGGCAGCACGTTGTCGACC
>JBOGYA010000509.1:0-1534 GCA_050696515.1 Solirubrobacteraceae bacterium | reverse complement strand
GCACCGCCGCCGCCCCCACCGCGCGCACCCCCACCAGCGCGCCCAGCGGCGGGAACAGGAGGCTGTACCCCGGCATGTCGTGGCCGGCGTACCAGCGCCCGTCCCACACCAGGAGCCCCGCTTCCCGGAACACGTTCGCCCGGTACACCTGCCCCGCGAGGTCCGGCGTGCGGGGGTCCACGGCCAGCCACACCGCCACCCCCACCGCTGCTGTCAGGAGGCCCCACGGCGCGCGCCCCCGCGCACCTGCGCTCAGCACCTTCGGCGCGGACGCTCTCGCCACGAACGTGCCCATCTACAGCACCCTATGGGAAGATCGACTGGGGCCCGGTGCGCTACCCCACCGGACCCCAGCTTCCCGCGGGTCGAGCCTCTGCTTGTCCGCGGTGTCTTGCCTTTCAAACAGCCCACCCACCTGAAAGTCGCGTTGACAATCGCCCGCCTCACCTCCGGGGTCTCAGCCTTGCTCGCCGCGTGCCTGCTCGCCGGCGGCTGCGCGACCGTGCAGCCCGCGCTGATCGGGGCGCGGGAGCTCGCCGAAGCGCAGACCTTCCCCTTCTACCGCGTCTACTGGGTGGGGCCCCGCTTCAGCTCCTACCGCCTCGCGGGCGCCGAAGGCCTCCCCAACTACAACAGCGCGATCGGGGAGAGCGTCTACTACGGCAGCTGCCTTTCGGGCAAGAGCACCGCGCTCGGCGGCAGCGGCTGCGTGCTGCCCCTCCAGGTCACCACCGTCCTCTACGCCCGCCGCGCAAACGCTCCCCTCGGCCCCCAGCGCAATACGATCCTGCGCGGGGTCCCCGCGGTCATCTACGACGGCGGGAGCTCGATCGAGCTCTACAGCGGGCGCCTCGCGATAGACGTCCTCTCCAACCGGCTCTCCGACGGGCTGCGCGCCGTCCGCGCCCTGCGCCCCCTCAACGCGCCCGGCTCCGCCGTCACAGCGCTGCCCCCGCCCGTCTTCTGCCCCGGGCTCTCCCCGCACCGGCCCGCCGCGCTGCGGGCACTCCTGCTCGAGCTCCCCGGGCACCCCTGCCAGAAGGTCGCGCAGACGCTCGCCGTCGACCGGGCGCTGTTCGGGAAAGGCTAAGGCGCCCTCAGGCCCCGCGCGGTTGGGGGCGCAACGGCTTGCCGATCTCGCCGCGCAAGCTCATGAAGGCCGCCGTCCCGATCAACGCGGGGATCCACAGCGAGATCGCGCGGTAGGTGACCACCGCCGCCAGCACCATCGAGGCGGGGCGCGCCCCGAACAGCAGGAGCATCCCCACGAGGCCTCCTTCCACCGCGAAGAAGCCGCCCGGGATCGGGATCGAGTTGGCGAGCATCCCTACGAGGTAGGCCATCGCCACCGCCCAGAACGTCGGCGTCCGCCCGTACGCCGCGATGCACGCGAACAGGCACACGATGTCCCACACGCAGTACCCCACCGCCCCCAGGAGGCGCCGGTCGTGGCGGCGCACCAGCGCCACCGCGTCGCCCACCCCGCCTCCGACCGCAAGCAGCGCGACCACCGCGCGGCCCTGCTCGCCGGAGC
>JBOGYA010000508.1:0-1544 GCA_050696515.1 Solirubrobacteraceae bacterium | reverse complement strand
ATTCGAGGCTGCGCTGAGAAGCGTCTCGGTCAGCGCCTGCTGGTCGTCGGTGGGGACGAGCCAGCCGGTTCCGGGAGTGACGATCTGGGCGGGTCCGTGCGCGTCGGCGGCGATCACCGGCAGCCCGCAGGCCATCGCCTCGACCAGGACGAGCCCGAACGCCTCGGCGACCGAGGGAAGCACGAGTAGGTCGGCCGCGTTCAGCGCCTCCGGCAGCTGCTCGTGCGGCCGCCAGCCGCTCAGGAAGACCTGCTCGTTTCCAGCCGAGCGGATGACTGCGAGCGGGTGCTCGCCCTCCCACTCGCCGGGGCTACCGCCGACCAGCACCAGCGGCAACGGCCGGCCCAGCCGCGCGACCGCCTCGGCGTGCGCCCTGATCAGAAGCGGCAGCCGCTTGACGGCGGTGTAGCGGCCGACATAGAGCAGGATCGTCTCCGCCTCCCGCAGCGGCCACAGGTCCGCGTCGCGGTAGGCGACGCTGCCGGGGACGCCGCTCTCGTCCCAGCCGAGCGGCTCCTCGACCAGCCAGCGGCGCCAGTGCGCCAGCCGCTCTCCACGGTCGAGCGGGCGGCGCCGGAAGAGATCGAGTTCGACCCCGCTCGGAAGCTCAACGATCGCCTCCCGCGGGAGGCCGAGTAGCGCGGCGACCTCGCCGGCCGCCGCAGGCGGAACGATCAGCCGCTCACAGGCCCGCGCCCAGCCGCGCATCCGCTGCTGCCACCGCTCCGCGAACCCCCAGCCCGCCGGCGCACCCGCCGCGATCGCGCGCAACATCGCCAGCTCGGTGCCATGCAGCTGCCCCACCACCGGCACCCCCGGAAAGGCGCGTAATGCGGCCTCGTTCGCCGGGGTCAGGTGGTGGAGATGCAGCAGCTCCGCGCCCGCCGCGCCGGCGCGGTCGAGCGCATCTACCCACACCTCAACCAGCCGTGCATACGCCTCGTCGTCGACCGACGCGAACACCCGGTCTGGCGCGCCCGGCCGGTCCTCGTACGAGGGTTGAAACGGCACACCGGATGCGCCGCGCACCGGATCAGGTGAATAGTCGACTGTGACCACGTCGAGGCCGGCGAAGAAGCTCGAAGCATGCGTCAGCGCTCCCGGCTGGCCCAGCGAGCCAGCCGCCAACGTCACGCCCCACCCCGCCTGCTCGAGCGCCCGGCTGAGCGCGCCCGCCACCTGCGCCGACCCGCCGCGCGGGAAGAAGAACAACCCGCACACGGCCCGGCGGCCACGCTCGCGCCCCGCGCGCTCCGCCCCTGGCAGCGCGACCCTTACCGTCCGCTGCCGCGGCAAGGGTTACCCATCGCTTGCGGAAAAGGCGTCAAACCGCAGCGATCGTAGTAGCCCAGGTGCAGTCGCTACGGCCGCAGCGCTCGCGGCAGTCCACGACCAACGCTCGGCACCGGCGCCGACCAGATTCGAGTGAGGCGGTACGACCTCTCAGGCGGGCGCTGAAGGTGGAACGTCGGCGGGAGCGCCGCAGGGCAGCATGATCGCTTCTCGGTGGTAGCTTGGACGTCGTGGCGCGCCTTGATTGGCAG
>JBOGYA010000507.1:0-1550 GCA_050696515.1 Solirubrobacteraceae bacterium | reverse complement strand
GCCGTGGTGGCCGCCGGCGCGCTGCGCTCCAGCGGCAGCTCGAACACGAACGTCGCCCCCTGCCCCGGCAGCGACTCCACGTGCAGCGAGCCCCCGTTCGCTTCGATGAAGCCGCGTGCGATCGCGAGGCCGAGGCCCGAGCCGCGGCGCCCGCCGCGCGCGGTGCCTGCGCTGTAGAACGGCTCGAACACGCGCTCCAACTGCGCCGGGGGGATGCCCGGGCCGCGGTCTACCACGCGCACGATCAGGCGGTCCCCCTCGCCCGCCATCGTCCGCACCGCCCGCGCCCTGACCGACACTGGGTGGCCCCCCGAGTGGCGCCGCGCGTTCTCCAGCACGTTCACGAACGCCCGCTCCAGCTGCGTGGAGTCCGCGCGCACCAGCGGCAGGTCGCGGTCGATCGAGAGGTGGAACGCCTCCTCCGGCTGGGCGCTAGTGCCCTCGAGCGCCGGGGTGGGTGGAGGCGGTGGGGGCGCCAGGTCCTCCAGCGCCATCCCGATGGTCTCCTCGACCGACAGCCACTCCCGCCGCGGCTCCGCGGCCCCCGCCTGGAGCTTCGAGAGGTCCAGCAGGTTGTCCACCAGCCGCGAGAGCCGCCGCGTCTCACCCAGGATCGCCGCCGCCAGCTCCTCCCGCTCCTGCGCGGACACCCGCGGCAGCGCGATCGCCTCCGCCGCCGCGGAGATCGCAGTCAGCGGGCTGCGCAGGTCGTGCGACACCGCCCGCAGCAGCGCCGTCTTGACCACGTCGGCCTGGCGCAGCGCCGCCGTCTCCACCACTCCCCCCTGCAGCCGCTCGCGCTCCAGCGCCGCGCTCAACAGCGCCTCCAGCGCCGGCACCACCCGCTCCTGCAGCCGGTACAGGCTGCGCTCGGAGCTGTCCGCCGCCACCACCACCGTTCCCAGCCGGCGGTCCCCCTCGCGCAGCGGGAACGCCACGCTGCGCGCATCCGGCTCCACCGCCTCCATCACGATCGCCGCCGACTCCAGCCCGAGCGCCTGCGCCATCCGCGCCGCCGCCGTCGGCAGCACCTCCGCGAGGCTGCCGCCCCGCAGCAGCAGGCGCGCCATCTCCGTTACGAGGCTCGCCTCCCGCCGGCGCTCCAACGCCTCCCTGCGCGAGCGCGACGTGGGGACCGGCACGATGCCCATGAGGCGTGACATACGCGCTCAGCGTAGAGGGTGGCGCAGCCGGCCGGAGGCTGGCGAGCCGGGCCCCTCTTTCTCCAGTCGAGGGTGGCGCAGCCGGCCGGAGGCTGGCGAGCCGTGCGTTCGTCCGGGCCGGATGTGCCACCTTAATGTCCGCATCCGCTACCGTCGATTATGAGCACGGTGAACGCGATCCAAGGACGGCCCCGTACGAAGCTCGTGCAGCGCGCCGCAACGATGCGCCGCGCGCTCTTGGCCGCCTGCGCCCTCATGCTCTGCCTGCCCGCCGCCGTGGCGGCCGGCGCCTCCTCCACACTGTCCACCGCGGAATACCAGACCCGCCCCGTCTGCCCCGCGCCTGCGCCCGGCCGCGCGAGCTGTTTGTCGCTGGAGCTCGTCCTG
>JBOGYA010000506.1:0-1554 GCA_050696515.1 Solirubrobacteraceae bacterium | reverse complement strand
AGCCGGCACGCTGCCGGTGCTGCTGCGCGGCCTGGTGCGCGCGCCGTCGCTTGCGGGCACGTCGGAGGGCACCGGGGAAGCGTTGGCGCGGCGCCTGCGAGCGCTGCCCGCGCAGGATCGCGGCGAGGCGGCGCTCGAGGTCGTGCGCGCGGAGGTGGCCACCGTCCTGGGCTACCCCTCGGTCGCGGCGATCGACCCGCGGTCCACGTTCAAGGAGCTCGGGTTCGACTCGCTGACCGCGGTCGAGCTGCGCAACCGGCTGAGCGCGGCCACCGGCTTGCGGCTCCCGGCGACGCTGATCTTCGACCACCCGACCGCGACCTCGCTGGCGGAGCGCCTGCTGGTGGAGGTATTTCCGCAGATCGGCTCCGACGAGGACCTCGATCCGGAGGAGGCGGAAGCCCGCGCCGCGCTCGCGTCGATCCCCGTGGCGCGCCTGCGCGAGGCCGGCTTGATGGACACGCTGCTGGCCCTGGCGCGCGGCGGGAACGGAGCGGCGGGCACGATGGCGGGAGCGGACTCGATCGACGCGCTGGATGTCGAGGGCCTCCTGCGCCTGACGCGCGAGCGCGCCGATCCCGCCGGCACGGGGAGCCCGGCATGAGCGCGTCCCCGGATCGGGTCGTCGAGGCGCTGCGGTCCTCGCTGAAGGAGAACGAGCGGCTGCGCCACCAGAACAAGCAACTGCTCGACGCCGCGCGCGAGCCCGTCGCGATCGTGGGCATGAGCTGCCGGTATCCCGGTGGCGCGGTCTCGCCGCGGGCGCTGTGGGAGCTCCTCGACGCCGGCGTCGATGCGATCTCCGGCTTTCCCACCGACCGCGGCTGGAGCCTGGAGCAGCTGTACGAGCCCGACCCCGCCGACCCGACGTCGGCCCGCGCGGGGCGCAGCTATGTGCGCGAGGGCGGCTTCCTGCGCGACGCGGGCGAGTTCGACGCCGAGTTCTTCCGGATCAGCCCGCGCGAGGCGCTCACCACCGACCCCCAGCAGCGGCTCCTGCTGGAAGCCTCGTGGGAGGCGATCGAAGACGCCGGCATCGACCCGCTGTCGCTGCACGGCTCTCGCACCGGGGTGTTCGCCGGTGCGATGTACCAGGACTACGGGCTGGGCTCCGGAGGCGAGCCGCAGGCGGAGGGCGAAGGCGAGCCGTACGTGCTCGCGGGCGGCACCGGCAGCGTCGTCTCCGGGCGCGTCGCGTTTGCGCTCGGGCTGGAGGGCCCGGCGGTGACGCTCGACACGGCGTGCTCCTCCTCGCTGGTGGCGCTGCACCTCGCCTGCCAGGCGGTGCGCGGCGGGGAGTGCCCGCTGGCGCTCGCGGGCGGGGTGACGGTGCTCTCCACGCCGGGCGTGTTCGTGGAGTTCAGCCGCCAGCGCGGGCTCGCTCCGGATGGGCGGTGCAAGTCCTTCGCGGACGCGGCCGACGGGACGAGCGTCTCGGAGGGCGTCGGCGTGGTGCTCCTCGAGCGGCTCTCGGACGCGCGGCGCTTGGGCCACCCGGTGCTGGCGGTGATCCGCGGCAGCGCCGTCAACCAGGACGGCGCGAGCAATGGGCTG
>JBOGYA010000505.1:0-1563 GCA_050696515.1 Solirubrobacteraceae bacterium | reverse complement strand
GCCGGGAACAGATCCCATAAGTAGTGCCCGCCGACCGGCAGCTGCGTGTACAGGAGCAGGCCTGCGGTGGCCATCAGCATCCCGACCGGCAGCACGCGGCGGATCCCGATTCGCGTCACGACGTTCTGCGACACCGCGGACATCGTGATGATCGCCAGCGTGAACGTCAGGTATGCCGCGCCGGTCTTCAGCGCGGAGTAGTGCAGCACCTGCTGCATATACAGCGTCAGCAGGAAGAACTGCGAGAAGACGGCCGCGCCCGAGAGCAGCGAGGTCACATTCGAGCCTGTCAGCGTGCGCAGGCGGAAGATCCGCATCGGCAGGAGCGGCGCGGGTGAGCGCAGCTCGATGACCACGAACGCCGCCACGAGTGCCGCCGAAGCGGCGAGCAGGCCGGCCGTCGTAGCGGTCGCCCACCCGTGCTGGCTGGCCCGGGTCAGTGCGTAGACGAGCAGCATCAGCCCGCCCGTGATCGAAACCGCGCCGCCCGCGTCGAAGTAGCGATGTTCGAGGTCGGCCCGGCTCTCCCGCAGGAGGAACGGGGTGAGGACGAGCACGATCGCACCCGCCGGAACGTTCACGAAGAAGATCCACGACCAGCTGAGCGCGCTCGTCAGCAGTCCACCGAGCAACACGCCGGCGGCCGCGCCGCTGCCCGACACGGCGCCCCAGATCCCGAGCGCGAGATTCCGCTCGCGTCCCTCCTCGAAGGTGGTGGTCAGGATCGACAGCGCAGCGGGAGCGAGCAGCGCCGCGCCGAGCCCCTGCAGCGAGCGGAGGGCGATGAGCGAGCCCTCCGACCAGGCGAGCCCGTAGAGCAGCGAGCTGACCGTGAAGAGAGTGAGGCCGGCGATGAACATGCGCCGCCGTCCCAGGAGGTCTGCGGTCCGCCCGCCCAGGAGCAGGACGCCGCCGAAGAGGATCGAGTAGGCGGTGATCACCCACTGCAGGCTCTCCTGCGAGAAGTTCAGATCGGTCTTGATCGACGGCAACGCCACGTTCACGATCGAGATGTCGAGCACGACCATGAACTGCGCCGTCACGATCACGGCGAGTGCGAGCCAGCGGCGACGGTCTTCTGTCACGGCTGCGGGTTGCGTCACGGCTTCAGCGGCCATCGCGTTTATCCCCTCCTGAGTCCAACGGACGGAAGGGATGGTGGCGGCCGACCCGGGTCGTTCGAATCCCCGAATCCCGTAGTCAGGAGCCGGCTAGGCCATTCGGCTGGCGAGCTGGGTTCGAGACTTCACACCGAGCTTGCGGAACACCTTGCGCAGGTGGTACTCGACCGTGCTCGGGCTGATGAACAGCTGAGCGGCGATCTCCCGGTTCGTCTGGCCCTGCGCGACCAGGCGCGAGATCTGCTCCTCCTGTGGAGTCAGCTGGTCGCGCGTCTCGATGGTGCGTTTGCGCGCATGCTCGCCGGTCGCCAGCAGTTCGCGCTCGGCCCGATTCGCGAACCCGTCGGCGCCGATGCTAGTGAAAGCCTCGAGCGCTACTCGCAACTGCTCTCGAGCGTCGATGCGGCGGCGTTCGCGGCGCAGCCACTCGCCGTACAGGAGG
>JBOGYA010000504.1:0-1579 GCA_050696515.1 Solirubrobacteraceae bacterium | reverse complement strand
CCCTCACCGTGGCCGAGGCGCTCGCCGGCGCGCTGCCCGCCGGCGCGCTCGTCACCGGCGAGCGGCTCGCGGACGTGCTCGCCCCCGGCGACCACGGCTCCACCTTCGGCGGTGGACCCGTCGTCTGCGCCGCCGCGCTCGCCGTGCTGGAGATCCTCGACGACCCGGAGCTGCTCGCGCGCGTGGGGGCACTCGGCGCGCGCCTCGCCGCCGGCCTGGAGCTACTCCCGCACGTGCTCCGCGTGCGCGGGCGCGGGCTGATGCTTGCCTGCGACATCGACCTCCCCGCGCCCGACGTCGTGCGCCGCGCGCTGCTGCGGCAGCGGCTCGTCGTCAACGCCACCGGCCCCGCCACCGTCCGGCTGCTGCCGCCGCTGACCCTCACCGAGGCCGAGGCCGACGAGGGCCTCGAACGGCTGGGCGCGGCGCTCGGCGGATGAAGTGTCACGCTGTGAGCGCTGCCGCCCGCCGGGAGCAGACGCCTCTGGGCCGAGGCAAGGTCGCGCCTCCCACGGATAAGGTTCCGCGCCCGTGAGCGACGCCCGCCCCTTCCCGCCCCGCACCGCCTCCTACGAGGCCGACCCCGAGCAGGTGCACCGCGTGCTGCTGCTGTACTCCGGCGGCCTCGACACCTCCGTGATGCTGAAGTGGATCCAGGACCGCTACCGCGCGGAGGTCGTCTGCCTCACCGTCAACCTCGGGCAGCCCGGCGAGGACTACGCGGTGATCGAAGGGAAGGCCCGCCGGCTCGGGGCCCTGGAGTGCCACGTGGTGGACGCCCGCGAGGAGTTCGCCCGCGACTTCCTCGCGCCGGCGATCCGCGCCAACGCGATCTACGGCGGCGGCTACCCGCTGTTCACCGCGCTCGGGCGGCCGCTGATCGCCAAGCTCGCCGTCGAGTATGCCCGCCGCTGCGGCTGCGACACGATCGCGCACGGCTGCACCGGCAAGGGCAACGACCAGGTCCGCATCGAGGCCACCGTCGCCACGCTCGGCCCCGAGCTGCGGGTGATCGCTCCGGTGCGCTCCTGGCAGATGGGCCGCGAGGAGGAGATCGCCTACGCGCGCGAGCACGGCATCCCCGTCAAGGGCGGCACGGAGGTTGTCCCCTACTCGATCGACGACAACCTCTGGGGGCGCTCCTCGGAGGGGCGCTGGATCGAGGACCTCGGCCACGCCCCCGAGGACGACGTCTTCGGGCTCGTCACCCGCCCCGAGGAGGCGCCCGCTGAGCCCGAGGTGGCGCAGATCGGCTTCGAGCGCGGCGTGCCCGTCGCGCTCGACGGTGAGCGCCTCGGCCTCGTGGAGCTGATCGAACGCGCCGCGCTACTCGGCGCCCGCCACGGCGTCGGGATCGTCGACCACATCGAGGACCGCATCGTCGGCCTGAAGGTGCGCGACATCTACGAGGCCCCCGCCGCTGCCCTGATCCTGCCCGCCCACCAGGAGCTCGAGCGGCTCGTGGGCACGATCCATCAGAACCAGTTCAAGCCGCAGCTGGACCGCCAGTGGGCCTACCTCGTGTACGCCGGGCTCTGGTGGGAGCCCCTGCGCGGCGACCTCGACGCCTACATGGACT
>JBOGYA010000503.1:0-1599 GCA_050696515.1 Solirubrobacteraceae bacterium | reverse complement strand
GGCGAGGCCGTCGCCGAGCGCCAGCAGCGCGGGCGCCAGCAGCGCGGCCACCAACAGACGCAGCGCCCACCCGGGGATCGCCTTGTGCTGGATCGACAGCTCAGTTTCGAACCCGGTCGATCGAAGCCCGCCCGGGATGGACGGGCTCCCACTCGGCCCATTCGCCGTTTCCGGTGCGCCGTCAAGCGCATACACCGCCGCGAGCGCCGCTCGCCCGAAGCCTTCCAGGCGCGCGGCGCTCACCGGTTCGGCGGCCGGCGGAGGCCGTTCCCCGCCGACGCCGAGCATTACCGCGGGCAGCCAGCGAGCGTCGAGCGGCCCCTGTTCGCCGGCTGCGAGCGGAAAGACGAGGTGCGCGAGCTGCGTCCAGGTATCGGCAGTCCCCCCCGCCACGCCGGCAGCGACGCCGGCCTGCTGGGCGAGCGCCGCGGCGAGCGTGCTCCGCAGGAGCGCGGGGGCCGCGGCGGGGCCATCGGAGAAGGATGCCACCAGCGGTGCTCGCAGGCTCGCGCCCGCGAGATCGCCGAGCACCAGCGCGGCCTGGATTGGACTGCCCGCCCACCCGCTGCCAGCCTCCCCGGCCCCTCCCCCCGCGCCGAGGATCGCCCCCGCGTGCGCCGCGAAGTCCGCCGCCCCCGCGTTGCCCCCCGAACCCCCGCTGGTGGAGACGAGCACGATCGTGCGCTGCGTCTCGCCAGCGGCGAGCACCCGGGCGAGCTCGAGCAGCGCGGCCGTCCCCGACAGCTCCGCCGCGGCGCCCTGGCCCGCAGCGTCGCGGTGGGCGAGGATCACGATCGGCGCCTCGCCGGTGGTGCCGGGCCGCTGCGCGATCACGGTGGTGAGCGTGCGCTCGCCGTCGATCGTCTGCGCACGGAAAGTGCGGGTGCTGACCGAGAAGCCTCCCTTCGCGGCGCCCCCGAAGCCCCGCAGGGTGCGCGTCACTTCGGCGGCGAGGCCCTGGTCGCCCGCGCTGCCGGGGCGCCGGTCGGGGAAGCGCCGGGCGAGGCTCTGCAGCTCGGCGAACGCGCGCGCGCCTTCGAACGCCTGCGGCGCGAGGGTGGAGCCGAGCGGGGGCGTGCGATCCGTCAGGGAGAACCCCGCGATCACCAAGGCGAACAGCAGCGGGACGAAGGCCGCGCGATAGATGCGTCCGTTGAGCACGCCGGGTGAACCTTAATCGGTAGCCACACACAGCGAGCATCGCGCTGCGCGCGCCCGCCGGCGTAGGCCCGGAGGGGCCGGAGCCCATCCTTGTCCAAATCGGTCTCCGCGCGCGCGGGCAGTCGCATCATCCGGGGCGCCTGGAGTATCGGTATCGTGCGCGCGTGCTCCAGCCCGTCTCCGTCGCGCACAAGACGCTCGCCGACTACACGCACATCTGCGGGCGCGAGCTGATCGACGAGATCCGCGAGCTGGCGGAGCCGCTGAAGGACTCCCGAGTCGTGCACGTGTCCGCGACCGCGTTCGGCGGGGGGGTGTCGGAGATCCTCTACACGCTCGTGCCGCTGATGCGCGACGTGGGGCTGGAGTGCGAGTGGCAGGTGATCTACGGGCGCGAGGAATTCTTCAACGCGACCAAGCTGATGCACAACGCGCTGC
>JBOGYA010000502.1:0-1605 GCA_050696515.1 Solirubrobacteraceae bacterium | reverse complement strand
GGCTCCAGACGTTCGGCTCGCCGCTCGCGGGACCGGCGCCGGCGTTGTGGATCAGACCGAGGTGCTCAAGGCGCACCAGCAGCTTCGAGATCTGGCCCTGGTCGGCGACCCCGGAAGCATCCGAGACCTGGCGGTTGCTCGGTCCCCGCCCACCCCCCGGTCCCCGCCCAGCCAGATCCGCGATCGCCAGCAGCACGCGCACCGTACGGTAGGTCAGGCGCATGTCGAGCTCTCGCAACGGATCGCCCGGAGGATGCGCGATCCGCTCGCGTAGCGGCGCGGGCCTGGCGACCTCCTTCGCCGCCGCGGCCTGACCGTGGTAGGGCAGGACGACCATCCCCATCAACGGACCCAATAGCCCCGTCATCGGCTGCGCGCCCGGGGCCGAGCCGGCGCGCTGAGCGCCCTTCGCGCCCGCGTCACCGCTGTGCGCCTCGATGGCAGAGAGCCGCGCGTGCAGCACGCTCAGCACCGCGCCGACCACACCCTCCGCAGTCAAGCGCGTCGGACGCGCGCCGCCCCTGGCCTCGTGGCGCCCCTCGTCGATTGCGTCGATCAGCACGTCCACCACACGCGCCCTCTGCTCCAAGACGGCCGGGCCGGCGCCCAGCACGTCCACGACGCATAGACGACCCAAGCCCGGCTCGTCTTCGAGGAACTCCAGCAGCACCCCCAGACCCGCCCGCACCCGCACACGCCAGCCACCCGAGGCACGGAATGCCGGGACCACACGTCCAGCGGCGCACGCGACCGCCAGCTCGAACGCCGCCACGAAGCAGGCCTCGCGATCCTCGAACAGCTCATAGAACGTCCGCCGCGAGACCCCCGAGCGCGCAACGATATCGGCGACCGTCACCGCACCAGCTCCGCGCTCCCCGGTGACCTCGACCAGCGCAGCGATCATCCGCACGCGCTGAATCTCAGCCACGCCGCTGCGGCCGCCGCCACGGTCGACGTCGCTGCGGGCGCGAGCGGCTAACGGCATCACTCACCGCCTCTTATTCGCTTTCCTCGCGTGCCTGCCCTTGCCCTTCCTATGCCTGTGCTTAGGCTTGACGCTCTTGGTCATCCCGCAACCCGTGACCGCGATCTTCGTGCTCTGCTTGATCTGGGCGCCGTTCTGCGCGACGAATTCCGTCGGCATCGTGAGCTTCTCCTTGCAGAGGTTCCCGTTCGCCGCGAGCGCGGAGAACGGGCCCTCGGGGAGCGTCAGTTCGAAGCTCCCGACCGGCGCGTCGGGAACCGTCTTGAACGTGCTCGACGTGACCCCCGCCTTACTGATGAACGTATCGCCCACCAGGTCGATCGTGACACCGTACCCCTGCAACACGACGATCAGGTTCGGGAACGCTTCGCCGCCGTTGGAGACGAAGTACGCCGGGCCTTCCAACGGGACCGGGACCAGCGGCGAGATCGCCTTCGCGTGACCCACGACCGACGCCGCCGGGCACCCCGCCGGATTCGCGTGGAATTGCGCAGCGGTGCACGCCTTCTGCAGCGTCGTCAACCGCGACGGCAGCACCTTCGGAAGTTCGACTTTGACCTTCGCGATATTCGCCTGGCTACCAAACGCGGACTTCGGGTAGGTCAGGTGCACGCTCAGGC
>JBOGYA010000501.1:0-1641 GCA_050696515.1 Solirubrobacteraceae bacterium | reverse complement strand
CCCCAGAAGCGTCTGCTCCTTCTGCTGCAGTTTCTCCAGATGGGTGCGATTCATGATCCGGGCAATATTCAGTGGGCCATCCGACAATAGGGCCGCAGATCGGGCGGCGCGCTGGAGAGGAGGGCCGCACGGAGGGCGACGAAGGCCTCGGCGGTCTCGGGCCGCCAGTGCATTCCCACCTGGTCCAGCCGTTGATGCACCACCTGCTTGCAGGCCGCTTCCATCACTCCCGTGGCGATCTGATAGCCATGCTTCAGGAACGTTTTGTAGCGCATCCGCTCCGCATTGTGGGTGAAGTAACCGCCCTCCCGCGCCTGGGCCTCGCGCTGCTCGGCGGTGTGCGGGGTCAGCGCCGCCACGGCCGTGATGACGGCCCCGACTTGATCGTCGAGCAGTTCGGCCTTCCGCGCCTCCACCCAGGGTTCCACTACCGCTGGCTCCGCGCCGAGGCAAGCGTGGGCGACCACAAACAGGTGCGCCACCGCGTGCTGGAAGTCCACGATCTGCACCGACGTGGGGAACTGGCTGGCGGCCAGCGTCCAGTTGTAGGCTTGCCCGTCCGCCAGGAACACCACCTCTTGGGCGAAGTGGTGCCCGGCGCGATGCGCCAGCGCGCCCACCAGCGGGGCGAACGCGGCGGCATCGGCGAAGGTGGCCGTATAGCCGCGCCAGGCCACCCCCTCGTCGCCTTGGGGCCCCGCTTCCGCCTCGTAGACGGCGGCGGTCTTGCACTCGCCGGCGCGACAGTGGAGCGGGCCCAGCGAGCCATCCTTCTTCCAGGGGTCCCGCAGTGGCGCAAAGATCCCGTCGACGCTGAAATAGAGCCGCTGCGGCTTGCGCAGCACCGGCGGCGGGTGCCCCGCTTGGTGCTGCTTGGCGGCCTCCCGCTCCGCCGCGCGCAGCGCGGTCCCGACGTGGACCGCAATCCGCGCGAAGGTGGAGGCGCCCAGCTTGACCCCGGTCAAGCGTTCGAGCAGGCCGTTCCCTTCGCCGATCGCCGCGCGGGGGGCGATCTCCGTCACCCACAGGCGCACCTGCAGGCTCGTCGCGCCGCGGTCCAACCCCAACTGCTGATCGAGGGGCACGAAGCCCTGGCGGCAGCGGCGACAGTAATAGCGGCGGCGGGCGAGCGTGTGTTCGCCGTGTCGAGTGACGAGTTGGCGGGCGTCCGTGCTGCGATAACGGCCCCAGCCCCCACAATCAGGACAGGCCGCCTGGTTGTCTTCCGGGACCGCAGGCTGCTCCTTGTGTTCCAGGAGGCGGCGCTCCAGTTCGTCGTCCATCACCTGGCTGATGTCCTCCACGGCCCGTTCAATCTCGTCGAGCGTCTGGGGCTCGTCCCGCAGCCGCTGTCGCAGCACCGCGCGATAACGAGTCAGTACGGCGTCAATCAAGCGCTCCTGCTCTTCTGTGGTCATGGCGATCCTCCTTGCCGCGGCTGGATGCCGCTGCAAACAGGTTCGCCAGCGGGCAGCCCCATGACTCCTGGCGTTTCCCCAACTCCCGGGAGCTCGCTTGGCTGCCCGGATCATGGATCGCACCCGGGAGCGGCGCGAGAGACGAGCGAGCAGGTGTGGCTGCGATTCGTGGAGGGCCGGCCGATCTCGGGACAGACGATCCAATATCTGGACTGGTGCTGCG
>JBOGYA010000500.1:0-1660 GCA_050696515.1 Solirubrobacteraceae bacterium | reverse complement strand
GCTACGGCTGATTCGACCTCGGTACGGCCACCGGCCCGGTCGCCAATCACGACCTCTCCGAGGGTGAGCACGCCGCGGCGATCCTGGCGACGTTCTCACCGTGCTGCCGGCGCTGGAAGGAGGTGCGCCGCCCGGCGGGAAGCTCGGCCGCGGCGCCGCGCTCGCCGAGCGCCCGCAGGTAGGCGAGGTCCTCCTCCAACACGGCCAGCCCACGCTCGCTGTCGAGCGCCGGCCCGTGGCCGGGGACGACGCGCAGGGCGCCTTCCACGAGCGGTCGCAGCCGTTCGAGGGTCGCCACGTAGGAGCGCAGCGCACCCGTGGCGTCGCCCAGCGTGGGGATCTCGACGCTCGACAGGTAGTCCCCGGCGAGCAGCACCCGCGCCCACGTAACCCAGACCGCCATCCCGTCCACGGTGTGGCCCTCGGCGGGGTGCAGCTCGAGCTCGAGCTCGCCGATCCCACAGCGCCCGGGAACCGGCAGCGTTTGGAGCGCCCCCAGAGCCAGCGGCCGGGGACGCTCGATCAGGTACTCCTCGTCGAACGCGCGCAGCTCGCGCTGAGCCCCTCCAGGCGCAGCGCGCAGCCGCTCCGCCGTGCTCTGCGCGCAGCCGAGCGCCACCCCCGGGAAGGCGAACCGGCCCAGCAGGTGGTCCCAGTCGCCGTGGGTGGCGAGCAGCCCGCTGGGGGCGGGGAACCGGGCCTGTTCGAGCAACGCGGGCAGCGCGTCGAGCTCCTCCGGCAGGACCGGGGAATCCACGAGGAAGACCTCCTCACCACCGCGCACCACCGCGCAGTTGGTCTGCCAGATCGCGCTGGTGGCGACCATCACGTCCGGGTGCAGCGCGAGCACCCGCAAGGTCGATCAGGCGACGCCCAGAAGCTTGGCGGCCTCGCGCAGGGTGGGAACCTCGGCGGTGGGCTTCTTCTGGGAGGGGTCCAGCGTCTCCTTGTTGCGGTTGACCCAGATCACGGGGACGCGCTGCTTGAGGCAGGGCTCCACGTCGTGGTAGTGGCTGGAGGCGACGTGCACCCACCCCTTCTTGCCGCCGATGCGCCGGGCGCACTCGGTGAAGTGGGCGAGGTCGGGCTTGTAGGAGCGCACCTGCTGGGCGGTGACGACGAGGTCGAAGTCAGTCGGTATGTGGCGGCGGGTTTGGCCGAGCAGCTTGTCGTCGATGTTGGAGAGCAGGCCGAGCTTGTACTTCTTGGCGAGCTTCTGCAGCTGGGTGTTGGTCTCCTTGAAGGGCTTCCAGCGCTGCACCGAGTCGGGCAGGAAGCCCGAGCGCGAGGTTTCCAGCGGCCAGTCGAGGCGTTTGGCGATCTCCAGCGCCGTGCGGCGCAGGACCTCGGCGTAGAGCTCGTAGGAGCCGGCCTGGATCTCGCGAGAGATCTCACGGTAGAGGGCGAGCAGCTCGGCGCGGTCGAGCGTGACCCCGTCGCGCGTGGCCTCCTTGGCAAAGGCCTCGTAGATGCCGGTCTCCGAATCGATCAGCGTGCCGTACACGTCGAATGTGACAAAGGTGACGTTCTTTGGAAGAGGCATCGCGCGGGCATTATGCCTGACTAAAGACGAGGGGCCCGGCTCGCCCGGCCCTGCGGCCGGGCTGCGCCACCCTCGTGGCCGGGATCGCCGCGCGGTCAGCCTCGTGAGGGGGAGGGG
>JBOGYA010000499.1:0-1672 GCA_050696515.1 Solirubrobacteraceae bacterium | reverse complement strand
GCCAGGTGGCGGCACGAAGCCGAGCGCGCTGCCGGCGAGCTCGATCTCCGCGGGGGCGAGCAGGTCGGTGAGCGAGGGGGACTCCCCTCCGCCCCAGGCGCACTGCGCGTCGTCGCAGGCGCGGCGCCACCCCGCGAGCAGCGCGTCGGCGCGCTCGGAGCGCTCGTACCAAGCGCTCGAGCCGGTGGCGAAGTAGGCATTGAGCACGAGCGGCAGCGCGCCGACGCAGACGAGGTCGTTGAGGATGGCGGCGACGGTGTCGTAGGCGACGTGGTCGAAGTGGTTGACGCCGGCGAGCTCGTGGTACTCGCGGGCGAGGACCGACTTGGTGCCGAGCGTCTCGAGCACGAACGCGAGGGTGCTGCCAGCGAAGCGCAGTACGAAGGCGGGCTCTCCGCGGGACTCGTCCACGGCACGAGCGCCCGCGGCGGCGAGCCAGTGGGAGGTCGCGAGCGCCTCGTCGAGCGCGCGGCGCTTGCCGGCGTCGAGCACTGCGTAGTCGACGCCGGCCCGGCGGTAGGCGCTGTGGACATCGGGGTCGGCCACCGACGCAGCCTACCCTTCGTCATGTGCTCCCGCGGACCAGACAGGTCGTGGCCAGCCAGGCGCCGGGCTCCCCGGCGGGAGTCAGTGGAAAGGCGAGGTCGTCAAGCAGCGCCCACATCTGGGTCCGCCTGCTGGTGTCGACCCAGGTGGGGGCCCAGCGCGTGAGGTCGGCGTCTTCGAAGGTCTGTTGCAGCGCCTCCCCGACGGCGTCCAGACCGGGTGTGCGGATTCCGCGGCGCTTGCGAAAGCGCACTATGCAGTGGTCGGAGGCGATCACCTCCGCGATCTCGGGATGGTCGGGCCGCGCCACTCGGATACGCACACATACACCGTAGCCATTCGTTTCCCGGCCGGCGGCAGTCGATCGGCAGCGGGCGGCCCGGCGCCCTGGCCGTCACGTGATTACTCCGCGCGGCTGAACTCGGCTATTGCGATGAAGAGCATCACGAGCCCGAGCAGTGCGATGACCGCGGCCTCGACGAGGCTGGGGACGTGCCAGCCCCACCAGGTGACGCCGGGGGCCAGGGCGTGGCGCGCGGCCGCGGGGATGGCGAGGTGCGAGAAGATCGCGCGGCGCATCGGGTCGACGGCGTAGGTGAGGGGGTCGAGGCGGTTGAGGATCGCTAGCCACTGGGGGAGGTTGGCGACTGAGAACATCGCGCCGGAGATGAAGAACATGGGCATGATCGCCATCTGCATGAGTGCCATGAAGGACTGCATCTGGGTGATGCGGGCGGCGGCCATCATGCCGAAGGCGGTGATCGCGAAGGCGAGCAGCAGCGTCAGCGCGAACAGCTCGGCCATCAGGCCGAGCGAGTAGGGGACTTCGACGAGGCCGGCGATCGCGAGCACGATCACGCCCTGGAAGGCGGCGACGGTCGCGCCGCCGAAGCACTTGCCCAGCACGATCGAGGAGCGTCGAACCGGCGCGACCATCATCTCGCGCAGGAAGCCGAACTCGCGGTCCCACACGATCGAGGCGGCGGAGAACATCGCGGTGAACATCACCGCCATGCACAGCACACCGGGGTAGATGAAGGTTTTGAAGTTGACCCCGTGAGTGCTCGCGGAGACGAGCGAGGAGAGCCCGGTGCCGAGCACGAACAGGAACAGGAAGGGCTGCACG
>JBOGYA010000498.1:0-1676 GCA_050696515.1 Solirubrobacteraceae bacterium | reverse complement strand
CCGTCGCCCATGTTCTTCTCGACCTCGTCCATGAGTTGTGCGGCGAGTACGCCGATCGGCGACCTGTCCACGCTGATCATCTCCTAGTAGGACTTTGGTATGTCGTTCACTCGCGTTGGGGTGGCGGATGTAGGGGTAGGTTGGCGAGGTTGATCGCCTGCTGGCAGGTGGAGCAGCGGCCGGTCCAGCACTTCAGGACGGGCTGGAACAGTCGGACTGCCTGAGGCAGCGTCAGGCCGGCCGCTGGTGATTTGGGTGCTGCCGCTCCAGGGTCAGGAAGCCGTGGGCGGCGGTGACGATCGCGCAGTGATGATGGAAGCCGAGGTAACTTCGGCCCTCGTAGTGGTCGAGGCCGAGCTCGCCCTTGAGCTGGCGGTAGTCCAGCTCGATCAGCCAGCGTAATCGCGCGAGGCGGGCGAGCCGCTCGGGCGTGGTGTCTGCGGGCAGGTTGCTGATCCAGTAGTCGCTGGGCTGCTCGTCACCTTCGGGCCACTCGATGATCAGCCACTCCTCGCGCGGCGGGCAGCGGTCGCGCTCGACCGGATGCGCGGCGATCACCCGCAGCAGCGCGAACCGGGAGCGGACCTCTGCGCCGTCGCGGGTCCTATAGGCGAGCGTCTGGAACGCGTCCTCTCCGAGCGATGCGGCGAGCTGGGTGAGCTGGCGCGGCTCGCGGTCCGCGACCAGCGCGCTCGGCGCGGGCCCGCGCGAGCCGCGCTTGCGCTCGGGCACGCTGAACACCGTGTCCGGCTCGTACACGCGGGCGTCGGCGTTGATCGAGAGCACGTACTCGATCCCGGCCTCGTGCAGGCGCGTGCGCAGCTCGGTGTTCTTGCCGTAGGCCTCATCGCCGAGCACCGGCGCCCTGGGCACCTGCCAGCCCGCCGCGCGCTCGATCAACCCCGCGGCCAGCTCCGGCTTGGTCTGGAACGCAACCTCGTCGGGGATCTTCGCCTTGCGGCGACGCTCACGATCCTCACACCACTCCTCCGGCAGGTACAGCGCCCAGTCAAGCGGCACCGTCCCCTGCCCACCGACCGCATGCACCGACACCGCGATCTGACAGTTGCCGATCTTCCCCAGCGTGCCCGAGTACTGCCGCTTGACCCCCGGCGAATGCCGGCCGTCCTTCGGGACCCCGGTGTCATCGATCACCCACGCCTCAACCCCGATCTCCGGAGCCACCCGCTCGGCGACCGCCCGCGCCACGACCACCGGATCCCACGGGCTGTCAGCCAAGAAGTGCTGCAACGCCTCATAGTCGCCATCCTCTCCCAGCCGCGAGACGATCGGCTCGAGCGACTTGCGCTGCCCCGCCTCCAGCAACCCCCGCGCGTACAGCGCCGCGCAGCGACGCTGCTCAGACCGAGCCAAGCCCGCGGCGACATCCGCCATGAATGCCCCCAACCGCTCCTTGATCTCCGGCGCGACGCCGACCCCGCTCGCCCCGACGGTCTCCTCGCGCTCCATAACAACGGCCACGACACAACATTCGCCGCCCCCACCACACCTCCTCCAACACCCACCAAAGTACTACTAGTGGGTCGGCTCGAATTGTTTGACTCGCATCGTCCGCGAAATCCCAATGCTGGCGGGGGAGTCCGGCAGGGGTTTCCGGTGCAACGTTTCGAGCCGGTCCACTAGTCGTGGAGATGGAGCGGAAGCGTCGCCACGAC
>JBOGYA010000497.1:0-1683 GCA_050696515.1 Solirubrobacteraceae bacterium | reverse complement strand
ACTTCAAGGGGTGTACTTCATCGCCGATCACGACCTCCGGCGCGTTCTCGAGTTCGCCGACGAAGCCGCCCGCCTCGCCGCAGACGAAGGCGCCTCCCAGATAGCGCCGCGCCACGTGCAGCGCGCGCTCGAAGATCACTGACCCCACACCGGCCCAGCCGGTTTTCAGCCTCAAATGGCGTTGATCGACTCCGTAACCGCGCGGTAGGCCTCACCCGGCTCGGGGGCCCGGAAGATCGCCGAGCCCGCCACGAACAGGCTCGCGCCCGCGCCGCGGCAGAGTGGCGCCGTTGCAGGGTCAACGCCTCCGTCCACCTCGAGCGCCGCCGAAGAGCCCTCTTTGTCGAGCAGCGCGTGCAGCCGCGCGATCTTCTCCGGCGAGCGCGCGATGAACGGCTGCCCGCCCCAGCCCGGGCTGACCGTCATGCACAGCGCAAGGTCCATCGTGCCCGCCAGCTCCGCGAGCGCCTGGACGGGGGTCGCGGGGTTGATCGCGATGCCCACGCACGCCCCGCCCGTACGGATTGCCTCCGCGGCGTACTCCGCGTGCGGAGTGGCCTCCGCGTGAAAGGTGACCGAGTGCGCCCCCGCGCGCACGAACTCCCCCACCTGGCGCTCCGGGCGCTCGATCATCAGGTGCACGTCGAGCATCCCCCCCACCTCCTCGACCTGCTCGCGCAGTGACGAGACGACCACCGGCCCCAGCGTGATCGGGGGCACGAAGTGGCCGTCCATCACGTCCACGTGGATCACCCGTGCGCCCGCCGCGAGCACCTCTCCCACCTGCTCGCGCAGCGCGCCGAAGTCGGCTGAGAGGATCGACGGCGCCACCCGCACCCCGCGCAGCAGCTCGCGCGCGGCGGTCATCAGATCGCCATGAGCATGGAGTCGCCGCAGTTGTTGCACTTCAGGATCGCGGTCGAGGACATCCGTACGATCGTCGAGTGCTCCCCGCAGTTGGGGCACACCGACGCGAGCTCGAAGCGGTGCAGGCAGTACACGCAGCGGTAGCGGCCCGGCAGGTTAGTCGGGCGCAGCCACGGCTCCGAGCAGTGCGGGCAGAGCGGGCCGAGGTCCGCCGAAGGCGCTGCGGGGTCGCGCTCGCTGCCCATCGGCCTCACCCGCGGCGCAGTCGCGCGATGAAGAAGCCCGCCGTGCGGTCGCGGTGGGGCAGCGTCAGCACGCAGCGGCCCCGCCGGAGCGCCGGCAGCTCCACGCCCAGGTCATCGAGGGCGAAGTCCGGGTTGGATTCAAGGAAAGCTGATATCTGACGCTCGTTCTCGGTCGGGGAGATCGTGCACGTAGAGTAGACCAGCACGCCCCCCGGACGGACCGCTACGGCGCCGGTCGCCAGGATCGCCGCCTGCGTGCGCGCCAGCTGCTCCACGTCCTCCGGTCCCACCCGCCAGCGCAGGTCCGCGCGCGCCTGCAGCGTGCCCAAACCCGAGCACGGCGGGTCCACCAGCACGCGGTCGAACGACGCCGGCCCAGCCTCCTCCAACGGCCGCGTCGCGTCGCCCAGCACCACCCGCACGCACTCCGCCGCGTGCAACCGCTCCACGGTGCGCTGCAGCTCCGCCGCGCGGCGCCGGTTGCGCTCGACCGCCACCACCTCCCCCCGGCCCTCCATCAGCGCCGCCAGGTGGGTGCTCTTGCCGCCCGGCGCCGCGCACAGGTCGAGCA
>JBOGYA010000496.1:0-1687 GCA_050696515.1 Solirubrobacteraceae bacterium | reverse complement strand
GGGGAGGGCTGACCCTCCCCCCTCCCCCTCGGACCCCCTCCCCCCTCCCTTTTTCCTCCCTTCACTCCCCTGTACACCTGTACTTCCGGCTCCCGCTAAAGTACCGCCGCCTATGGACCTGCTTGAGTACCAGGGGAAGCAGTTGTTTGCCCGCCACGGGCTGGCGGTCTCGCCCGGGAGGGTGGTCACGACTGTGGAGGACGCGGTGGCCGCCGCCGGCGAGGTGGGCTATCCGGTGGTGGTCAAGGCGCAGGTGCTGATCGGGGGGCGCGGCAAGGCTGGCGGCGTCAAGCTCGCCGATGACGAGGCGCAGGCGCGCGCGCACGCGGGCAACATCCTCGGCATGGACATCCACGGGCACACCGTGCGCAAGCTGTGGATCGAGCACGCGAGCGACATCGCGAGCGAGTACTACGCATCGGTGCTGCTCGACCGCTCCGCCAAGCAGCCGTTGGTGATGTTCAGCACGGAGGGCGGCGTGGACATCGAACAGGTCGCCGAGACCCACCCGGAGAGGCTGGTGCGCCACCACGTCGACGCGCTGGAGGGCCTCTCGCGCGCGGAGGCGGTGAAGGTCGCCACCGACGGTGGGGCGGACGCCGACGTGGTCGAGGGCGTGGCGGACGCGCTGGTGGCGCTGTACAAGGTGTGGATCGGGGAGGACGCGACGCTGGCGGAGATCAACCCGCTGATCGTGACTCCGGAGCGCGAGGTCAAGGCGCTCGACGCGAAGGTGTCGCTGGACGGCAACGCGCTCTACCGCCATCCGGAGAACCAGGGGCTCTCCGATGTGGAGAACGAGGATCCGATCGAGCGCCGGGCCAAAGAGCAGGGCGTGCAGTACGTGGCGCTCGAGGGCGACATCGGCATCCTCGGCAACGGAGCGGGCCTCGTGATGTCGACGCTCGACGTGGTCGCCCAGGCGGGTGGGCGCCCCGCCAACTTCCTCGACGCGGGCGGGGGCTCGGACGCCGCCAAGATCAAGCAGGCGGTCGAGCTGATCCTCTCCAACGACCGCGTGAAGGCGGTGCTGTTCAACATCTTCGGTGGGATCACCCGCTGCGACGAGGTGGCGAAGGGGTTGATCGCCGCGTTCGGGGAGATCAGGCCTACGGTTCCGTTCGTGGTACGCCTCGACGGCACCAACGACAAGCAGGGGCGCGAGTTGCTGAGCGATGCCGCGCTGCCCAACGTGCACCCGGCCGCCACGATGAACGAAGCCGCTGAGAAGGTCGTGGCGCTGGCGCAGGGGCAGGCATGACGGCGCCTGCGCTCATCCGCTCCAGCGAGCCTGATGCGCGTGCGCTCCCCGCCGCGCAGGGAGCGAACGCAGCCTGATGTCCGTCCTGGTCGACAGGGACACGCGCCTGGCGGTCGCCGGGATCACCGGCCGGGAGGGCTCCTTCCACACCCTCAACAACCGCCGCTACGGCACCAAAGTGGTGGGCGGGGTCACCCCGGGCAAGGGCGGCCAGGACGTGGAGGGCATCCCGGTGTTCAACAGCTGGGCGGAGGCCGCGCAGGCGACAGAGCCGAACACGGCGATGATCTTCGTCCCCCAGCGGTTCGCGGCCGACGCGATTCTGGAGGCCGCGGCGGCGGGGGTGGAGCTGGTGATCGCGATCACCGAGGGAATCCCGGCGCACGACGAGCTGCGGGTGTACAACACCCTGAAGCGCGACCATCC
>JBOGYA010000495.1:0-1691 GCA_050696515.1 Solirubrobacteraceae bacterium | reverse complement strand
GCCCGAGCCGGTGATGTAGCCGCGCACCACGCACTCCACCGGCAGCATCTCCAGGCGGCGCACCGCCAGCGCTCTGCCGCGCGCCTCCTCGGGGACGCCCTCCGTCGCGGAGACCAGGTGGTTGGCGACGATCTGGTCTGTCCGCTCGAACCAGAACACCGACAGGCCGGTCAGGACCTTGCCCTTGTCGGGGATCGGCGTCGGGTGGACCGCGTCGTAGGTCGAGATCCGGTCGCTCGCCACCATCAGCAGGCGTGCATCCTGCGCGCCATCCAAGCGGTACATCTCGCGGACCTTGCCGCTGGCGATCAGGGGCAGGTCGGCGAGCGCGGTCACGTGCTCGACTCTACCGAGAGGCGCGGCGTGTGGCCCTCAGGCGATCTCCTCCAGGCGCCCGACGATTTCCCGCGCGTAGCGCACGAAGTGGCCGTAGTCGAAGATCGCGTCGAGGTCCAGGCTCGCGGTGGCGGGGTCGGAGGCGAGCAGCTCGCGCAGCGGGGTGCCCGTGTCCCACGCTTGCTGGGCGGCGCACTGCACGCCGTAGTACGCGTCGTCGCGGGTCATGCCGGTCTCGACCAGCGCGAGCAGCACCCGCTGGGAGAAGAGCGCGCCGTGGGTCAGCTCCAGGTTCGCCCGCATCCGCTCCGCATCCACGGTCATGCCCTCCACCAACGCGGTCGCGCGGTGCTGGAGGTAGTCGATCAAGATCGTCGAGTCCGGCAGGACCACGCGCTCCACCGAGGAGTGCGAGATGTCGCGCTCGTGCCACAGCGCCACGTTCTCGAGCGCCGCCTGCGCGTTGCCGCGCAGCACCCGCGCCAGGCCCGCGAGCTGCTCGCTCTTGATCGGGTTGCGCTTGTGCGGCATCGCGCTCGAGCCCTTCTGGCCGGCGCGGAACGGCTCCTGCACCTCGCGCACCTCCGTGCGCTGCAGGTGGCGCACCTCCGTCGCCAGGCGCTCCAGGCCCGCGCCCGCCAGGGCGATCGCCCCCAGCAGCTCCGCGTGACGGTCGCGCGCGACGACCTGGGTGGAGACCGGCTCGCGCTCCAAGCCCAGGCGCTCGAGCACGCGCGCCTCGAACTCCGGGCTGGTTGCCGCGTAGGTGCCGACCGCGCCCGACACCGCCCCCATCGCAGCCTGCGCGAAGGCGCGCTCCAGGCGTTGGGCGTTGCGGTGCGCCTCGAACGCGAACCCCGCAAGCTTGACCCCGAACGTCGTGGGCTCGGCGTGCACGCCGTGCGTCCTGCCCACGCACAGCGTCTCCGCGTGCTCGCGCGCGCGCGCGACGAGTGCCCTGACCAGCTCGTGCGCTCCCGGGAGGACCACCTCGCCGGCGGCGCGCAGCTGTAGCGCGAGCGCGGTGTCCAGCACGTCCGAGGAGGTCAGCCCGTAGTGGATCCAGCGCCCCGCCTCGCCCGCGGAGGCGGCGAGCACGTCCACGAACGCCGCCACGTCGTGGTCGGTCGTGCGCTCGCGCTCGTTCACCTCTGCCACCGTGAACGTCGCCCCGCGGATCGCCTCCAGGTCGGCCTCCGTGGGACCGTTGCCCTCCCCGAGGAGGAGGGGCAGCTCCTCGCACGCCGCCACCTCCACGCGCCGCCACGCCTCCATGCGCGCCTCGTCCGTCCAGATGGCGCCCAGCTCGGGGCGGGTGTAGCGATCGATCACGTCAGCGGCGCTAGTCATGGACG
>JBOGYA010000494.1:0-1693 GCA_050696515.1 Solirubrobacteraceae bacterium | reverse complement strand
ATCACGCTCGGTCCGCTCGGCGGCACCGCGGCGCAGGCGCCCAGCACGAGTGCAGCAGCGGCGGCAGATGCGAGGGAAGTCGGTTTCATGCGATGCATCCTTCGAGGTTATTGCTGCGGCTGCGGCGCGACGCGCTGCCAGCCGCCGGGGCAGTGTTTGACGTAGGGATAGTAGGCTTTCGACTCGGCGCAGTAGTACCAGTAGGCGCTCGAGGGCGCCTCGGCGCCCGCCTCCTGTGCGCGCTCGACGTAGGTCGGCGGCGAGGACGGGACCACCACGACCCGCGGCGGATAGGCGTAATACGGATCGGCGTAGTACGGCGGATATGCGTAGTAGGGACGGGGGTAGTAGGGATGGTAGTAGGGCGCGCCGAGCGGCACGCCGATCGAGACCCCGAGGTGTACGTGTCCGTCGGCGAGCGCCGGGGCGGTAAAAGCGGTGCCAAGCACCAGCGCGGCCAGCAGGGAAAGCAGTATTTTCATCGTAATCGCGTCGATTGCTGCGGACGCATATAAGATAATCCACCCGCGCACCGCGGGTGTTCGAATTGGTAACAAATCGTTACCGTCGCGCCGCGTCTCAGCCCATCCTGACGACAATCTTTCCGACTTGCGCGTCGGATTCCATGTAGTCGACCGCCGCGGGCAGCTGGTCGAACTCGAACACACGGTCGATCAGCGGCTCGATGCGGCCGTCGGCGATCGCGGGCAGCAGGTCGGCGGCGAATCCGCGCACGGTCGCCGAGCGCTGCTCGGCGCTGCGCAGGCGGTTCGAGACTCCGAACAGGGTCAGGCGCTTCGAGTGCAGCGCCTCGAGGTCGATCTCGCTTCTGAGCACGCCGTCGACGTGGCCGACCGTTGCAAGCCGTCCCTCGAACGCGAGCGAGCGCAGGCATTCGGGGAACACGCTGCCGCCCACCGTGTTGACCACCAGGTTTGCGCCCTTGCCGCCGGTGGCGGCCAGCACCGCGTCGTGGAAGTCGCCCTTGCGCGTGGTGAGCGCGAGATCCAGGCCGAGCGGCGCCAGGCGCGCGAGCTTGGCGGCCGAGCCCGAGGTGCCGATGACATTGGCGCCAAGCGCCTTGCCCGCCTGCAGCGCGCCGACCCCGACACCGGAGGACACGCCGGTGACGAGCAGCCATTCGCCTGCGCGCAGCCGCCCCTGGCCGATCAGCATGTCGTGCACCACCATGAACACCAGCGGCACCGCGGCCGCCTGCTCCCAAGACAGCCGGGCCGGCACGGGGATCGCCTCGCGTGCGTCGATCAGCGCGTACTCCGCGAAGGCGCCGGCCGCGCGCCCCATCACGCGCTCGCCCGGCGCAAAGCTCGCTACGCCCGCGCCAAGCGCGGCGACCTCGCCCGCGGCCTCGCCGCGGCGGCGCGCGTAGGCGGCGACCGGGCTGCCGTCGGCGACGAGGATGACGCCGGAGCCGGCGGCGGCGGTGACCACGCAGGCGGCGTCGGCGCGGTCGCGGGCGAGCACCTCGAGCAAGCCGGGGAGCCGGACGAAGCTGGAGTGGAGCCCGGTGAGGAGCGCGGGCGATCGCAGCGCCAGCGCGAGGGCGACGATGATCGGCCCGGCGTGGGGCCGGACGGTGATCTCGACCACCGGGCCGCGCTCGGGGCCGGGGAGGCGGAGGGGGCGGTCGGTGACCCGGTCCTCCTCCTCGACCGAGGTGGCGAGGCAGCTC
>JBOGYA010000493.1:0-1700 GCA_050696515.1 Solirubrobacteraceae bacterium | reverse complement strand
TCGTGCAGCTCCAGGCGCAGGCGGAAGAACGGCTCCAGGCGCCCCCCGAAGCGGCTGCGCGCGCGCCGCACCCCCTTGGCGATCGCGCTCACCCGCCCGCGGTGGGGGGTGTAGACGTGCAGGATCCTGTCCGCCTCCCCGAAGCGGATCGAGCGCAGTACCACCGCCTCGGTCTTGACCGGCCCCGGCATGGGTGGCGAGTGTAGGGTCGGCAGCGGACCGGTACACGCAAAACCATTGCTATACTTTATGAAGTAATGAGCGCGATCACCGTTTACACGACCGAGCCGTGCGGCTACTGCGCCCGCGTGAAGGGGCTGCTGAGGTCCCGCGGCCTGGAGTACTCCGAAGTGAACCTCTCCAAGGACCCGGAGGGACGCATGGAGCTGGCATCCAAGACGGGGATGATGAGCTTCCCCCAGGTGCTCGTCGGGGACCGGCTGGTGGGCGGCTTCGACGAGGTGCGGGCGGCCGTGGAGAGCGGGCGCCTGGACGAGATGCTCCCAGCCTGAGCCTTCTGCGCGGCCACTGGCGCTTCGCCCTCCTCCCCAACCCAACCCAACCGACTCGACGCTGACGCGTCGCCATCCCTCCCCGACCCACGTCGACTCGACGCTGGCGCGTCGCGATCCCTCCTCAACCTGCTCAACCCGCGCCGACTCAACGCTGAGGCCGGCGGCGGGCTCCCCGCGGCCGCGGCTGGCAGCGCTCGCACACATAGGTGCCGCGGCCGGCGACGAAGAGCTTCACGATCGTACGCCCGCACCGCGGGCAGGGCTCTCCCTCGCGGCGGTGCACGAGAAAGCGATCCTGGAAGGAGCCGCGCACGCCGTCGACGTGGCGGAAGTCGTCGATCGTGGCCCCGCGCGCGTCGATCCCTTCGAGCAGAACATCGACCACCCCGTTACGCAGGCGGGCGTGCTGGGAGAGCGCGAGCCGCCCGGCGGGGCGCAGCGGGTGGATGCCCGCCCGGAAGAGGGCCTCGTCGGCGTAGATGTTGCCGACGCCGGCGACGCGGCGCTGGTCGAGCAGGAAGGCCTTGATCGGAGCGGTGCGCCCGCGCGCAAGCGCGCGCAGGTGCTCGGCGGTGAAGCGCTCGTCCAGCGGCTCGAGCCCGAGGCGCGCGGCGAAGAAGCGCTCCAGGGCATCCTCCCCCAAGAGCAGCTCGCCGGTGCCGAAGCGGCGGGGATCGACGATCACAAGGCGCCGGCGGCGAGGGCCGGGCGGGCCGGATCTGGTTCCAGCGGCGCGCGCGGCCCCGGAGCGCCTGCGCGGCGCGCCGAGCTCGATCCGCACGCGCGCATGGGCGGGCTCGGGCCGTGGCTCACACAGGACGGCACCGGTCATCCGCAGGTGCTGGACGAGAAAGACCTCGTCCTGGAGGCGCCACACCAGGTACTTGCCGCGCCGGTCGAGGCGTTCGATCCGCCGTCCCACGAGCGCATCGGCGAGCTCGAGGGGCGCGAGCGGGCGCGACCAGCGGGGGTCGAGGATCTCGACGCGCAGCAGACTCCGCCCTTCGACGAGGGGGGCGAGCTGGCGGCGGATGGTCTCGACCTCGGGGAGCTCGGGCAAGACGCTCCAGCTTACGGCCCATCCCGGCAGGCCCCCTGCGACCTCGCCGCCGTCCCCGGGGCCTGGGTGTGAATGTCTTTTTGACGCCTATGCCAAATTGGTATAGGCAACTCAGAGATATCAAC
>JBOGYA010000492.1:0-1705 GCA_050696515.1 Solirubrobacteraceae bacterium | reverse complement strand
CTTGTAAGCCTGAGCTACCTGCTCTGCCGTCCATCCACCGGCGAGCAGGTAGAGTGCGTGTTCCACGTTGATCCGCGTGTATTTGAATGTCGGCTCACCATCGCAAATACCCGGCGCGGAAACTACATATTCGCCCAGCGCATAGTATTCATACGGCTCCCCGCCGACGAGTTCCCGGACCAGTTCCGCGTGCCGCTTTGCCATGTCGCTGCCTCCTGCCACTATTCTACAGGAGCACGCGGCGGAGCGCCAGGCTTGGCGTCATCGGCGCGGGGGAACGGGTGTGATTCCTTGGTAAGGTAAGGTGAGATCAGGCAGCCAATGCGGCGGGTTGAGTAGCGAGAAAGCTCCGCAGGTCCAGGTGCGGTTGCGTGAGGAGGGCGGCGCGCAGTTGCAGCAGCGGGTCGGCCGTTTTCCGCTTCCAGCGCATCCCGCCGCCATCGAACCGGTCCGCCACCACGTGCTTGCACGCCCCTTCTACCGCCCCACTCCCGATCGGGAAGCCCCGCCGCAGATACTCCGGATACTGCATCCGCCCCTGCTGCCGCTCGAAGTAGGCCAGTTGGACCCGCTTCACTTCGGCCGCCGCCTCTCCCTCCGGCTCCCATGCCCGCAAGGCCACCAGCAAGGGGTTCGGCCCCTCCTTCAGCAGGGCCGCCCGCAGCGTCGCCTGCCACTCCCCCGCCGTCGCCGGCGCGATCACTTTGGCGATCTCGCCCAGGCGTTCCAGGACGTGATAGAAGTCGAGGATCTCCACCCGCAGCGGCAGATGGGGGTCCAGCTCCACCCAATCCAAGGCCGCGCCGTCACAGACCACCGCCACGACCCCGCCCCCCGCGCGCGCCCGCGCCCGCGCACACGCCGCGCCTACCAGGCTCTCCCGGCTGCCGGTGGTGGCCAGATACTCTTTGCGCAGGCCCGCCTCCCCCGCCGGCGTGCGCGCGGCGTCCCAGGCCGGTTCGTCGATCACGGCGCCGCGCGCTTCCTTGTTGCCCTCCCAGGTGGGGAACATGATCCCGTCAAAGCCCAGCGCCACCGGCCGGGTCGCCCGGCCGTAGGGGACCCAGTCGCTGCGCTTGAGCGCCTCCCCGACCGCTTGGGCCACCCGCTCGGTGCTCTTGAGGTCGAGCTGCAGGGGCAAGCCCAGTTGCGCGACCAGGTCGGCCACTTGGACGTAGGGCGACAGCGCCGAGAGCACGGCGAGGCGGGCCTGGGCGGTCGGCGTCGTGTTGGCGGGCCCCAACCCCAGGCGCTGGTCGGCGGGGCACTGTCCGGTTCGGCAATGGTCGCAGTAGTAGTAAGCCCGCCGCACCTCCAGGCGCCCGGCCGCCGTCACGATGGGCAACGAATAGTGGCGGCGGTAGGTCGCACAGGCGCCACAGGGGCAGGCGGTCTGGTTCCCTTCCTTGCGTGCGGCCTCGTCGCGCAGGCACCGCTCGCTGATTTCCCGCTGCACCTCGTGCCCGAGCCGCTCGGCCAGGTCTTCGATGGCGTTGACGGTCGTGTCGCCTTCCGGCCATTCCGCCGCCAGCCGCTCGGCCAGCCGTTGGGCGATCTCGCGGATATGACGCTCTCGTTCGGTAGGGATCATGGCGGTCCTCCGGGTTGGGGGGTCGGGCAAGAGTGCTCCTTGCACCCAACACTCGAAGTGAATCACGTCGAGGCCCCGCGCGTCACCTTACCCGGTAATCACACCCCCTGGATG
>JBOGYA010000491.1:0-1708 GCA_050696515.1 Solirubrobacteraceae bacterium | reverse complement strand
CCGTGAGGGGGGGTGGTCTCATCCGGTCGACGCAACAGGATGGTGTGCGTCGATCGATTGGAGGCTAGATGCCGAGGGGTGGTCCGGATGGGTGGTTGAGTCCCGCGGAGCGTGAGCAGGTGGTGGTGTTGCTTGGTGAGGGGGTGCGGGTGATGGATGTCGCTGCCCGGTTTGGCTGTGAGGCGACGACGATTTACCGGATTCGGCGTGCGGCGCATTTGCAGCGGCGTCGAGTGTTGCATTCGCGGCATCGGCTCTCGTGGGAGGAGCGTGAGCGGATCAGTCGGGGGTTGGCGGCCGGCGAGTCAGCGCGCGCGATCGCGCGGGATCTGGGGCGTGCGGCGTCGACGATCGCGCGTGAGGTGGCTGGGTGCGGGGGAAGGGACCGCTATCGGGCGTTGCGGGCTGAGCGGCTGGCCGGGTTGCGGGCGCGGCGGCCGAAGCCGACCAAGCTCTCGCGTTGTCCGAGGCTGTTAGCGGCGGTCCAGGCCGGTCTTGAGCAGCGCTGGTCGCCGGAGCAGATATCGGCCAGACTCAAGGCTGAGCATCCAGATGATCCGGAGATGAGGATCAGTCACGAGACGATCTATCAGTCGTTGTATGTCCAGGCGCGCGGTGAGTTTCGCCGGCAGCTGAGCTCGCAGCTGCGAACGGGACGGACCAGGCGCCGCCCCTCGGGCACGGTACAGCGGCGGGGGCAGATCATGGACATGGTCGCGATCTCCGAGCGTCCCGCCGAGGTCGCCGACCGAGCGGTTCCGGGGCACTGGGAGGGCGATCTAATCGCCGGTAAGGGCGGCCGGTCGTATGTCGCGACGCTGGTGGAGCGCCATACCCGGTATGTGCTGCTCGCCAGGCTAGGGAACACGCGCACGACCGAGCATGTGATCGCGGCACTGGCCGAGCGCATCCAGGATCTCCCCGTGCACCTGAAGCTCTCGCTGACCTGGGACCAGGGCAAGGAGCTCTCAGCCCACCGACGGTTCTCGGTCGCTACCGGCGTGAGCGTGTACTTCTGCGATCCCCACTCGCCGTGGCAGAGGGGAAGCAACGAGAACACCAACGGACTGCTGCGCCAGTACCTGCCCAAGAACAGCGATCTCGCCCTCCACAGCCAGACCGAGCTCGACCTGATCGCCGCCGAACTCAACGGCCGCCCCCGGCAAACGCTTGGCTGGATGAAACCGGCCGAGAAGATGCTCGAGCTGCTCGCCTCAACACCCCAATGAACCCCGAACGCGTCCGCTCAGACCGCGAACACGGCAATCGAGAGACCAACCGGGACAGCTGGCCTCTCCGCCCGACGGTTACAAACAAGCTCGCTCACAACACAACCAACTCCCAAACATCCAACTGCCACACTCCCCTGTTGCGCTGACCGCCTGAGCCCGCCGGGCCTTTTTCAGCAACCACCTTTGTTAAGAGGCGGTGGCGGGGTGGAGTTCTCCCCCCTACGGGGCGAGATCCACGAAGTAATCGAGCGCTGAGGGGTTCGCCAGAGACTCCCGCGAGGCGGCCTGTTCGGGTGGCGTCCCCATCAGGATGCGCTTGACCGGGACTTCCAACACCTTCCCGGAGAGCGTCCGCGGGACCTCGGAGATCTGACGGATCTCGTCGGGGACGTGCCGCGGCGAGCAGTCCTCGCGCACCCGCCGGCGGATCTCGCCAATCAGGTCATCGGAGAGCGTGACGCCCTCGCGCAAAACCA
>JBOGYA010000490.1:0-1727 GCA_050696515.1 Solirubrobacteraceae bacterium | reverse complement strand
GCCGAGGATCGTCGCCCCCGCCGCCGCCGCGGGCAGCAGCGTGAGCAGCGGGTTGCGCGAGCCCGGCAGCAGTCCCAGCCACATCGGCACCCCGATCGCCACCACCGCCGTGACGTTCACCGCGCTGGTCAGCACGAACAGCAGCACCGAGCGCTTCGCGATCCGCTCCACCGAGACCCCCTTGCTGCGCAGCACCCACGCGCCGAGCGCGATCCCCCCGAGCCCGCTCGCGGACACCACCGAGTTGACCGCCAGCTCCGCCAGCGACAGGCGCGAGCTGAGTCTGCGGCCCAGTCGTTTGAACACCAGCCCGAACAGCACCACGTAGGAGGCGCACGAGAGCACCTGCACCACGACTGCCGCCACCACCCACGCTCCGTTCGCGTCCGTGATCCGCTCCCCCGCCGCGCGCAGGCCCGGGACCGCCAGCAGCAGGCCCGCCACGATCGCGAAGAACACCGCGAGGCTGATGATGCTGTTGCGCAGCCTCCGCGACTGCGCCGCGAGCTCGCGCGCGGTCTCTTCGTGGTTGACCGTGCTCTCCCGCTCCCCTCCCGCTTGCGCGTCCTGCCCGTCGGCGACTCTCTGACTCACCTTCACCCCTTACCCAGCGGATGCTCGAAGTGGACAGCGACGGCCCGCCCCCCGTCGTCTACCCCATCATGGCAGCCGCTTCCGCGCGCGCTCGCGGAAGCACGCCGGGGAGAGCCCGTAGCGGCGGCGGAACGCGCGCGCGAAGTGCGAGCCTCCGCTGTAGCCCACCAGCCGCGCCACGTCGCTCACGGGGATCGCCTGCCCCGCGAGCAGCTCCGCCGCGGCTGCCATCCGCCGCGCGAGGAGGTCCTCCTGGAAGGTGCTGTCCCCGAACTGGGCGTACGCCCGCTGCAACTGGCGCGGCGAGCAGGACAGCGCGCGGGCCACCGCCCCGAGCGTCAGCTCCCGCCGGTAGTGGCGCTTCACGAGCACCCGCGCCAGCAGGTACAACCGCCGGCGTTCCCTGAGCGTGGCACTGCGCACACCTTCCTACTCCGACCGACCCCCGGGAGAGGGACCCGCGCATCTCATGGCATCCCTACTCCGACCGCCCCCAGCCCCGTGGGACAAGAGGAGGGTGGTACATCTATCGTAGATACGAAGATGTGGTTGTTGTATTAAAATCCGGAGTCTGTCTCACTATAGTTACACAGAACTCAAAAAGTACATATACACACACCCCCACCGACCAACCAACCGCCCCATCGACCACTGCTCGTCTTCGCCGGCGCAAGAGCCCTGGGAGCAGCCCGGCTATCGCGCGTAGCAGCGCGCGACCCGTTCGGCCGCCCCGGCGTAGGAGCCGCCGAACAGCACGGCATGCACGAGCAGGGGCGACAGCTGCCACAGCTCGACGCGCTCCTCCCAGCCGTCCGCGAGCGGCGCGGCGTCGGCGTAGGCCGCGAAGATGCGCTCGGAGGGAGCCCCGAACAACCTCAGCATCGCGAGGTCCACCTCGCGATGGCCTCCGTACGCGGAGGGGTCGATCAGCCAGGGGCGGCCTTCGGCGTCGGCCATCGCGTTGCCGCTCCACAGGTCCCCGTGCAGCCGCGCCGGGGGCTCCGGCGGACCGGCGAGCTCGGGTAGGCGCTCGCAGACGGCCTCGACCGCGCGCGCGCCCGCATCCGAGAGCGCTCCGCGCTCGCGGGCGATGCGGGCCAACGGGAGCAGACGGGACTGCCCATAGAAGGCGG
>JBOGYA010000489.1:0-1728 GCA_050696515.1 Solirubrobacteraceae bacterium | reverse complement strand
CGCCGTCCAGCCAGCGCCAACGCCGAGCCCCGCTCGCGCGAAGCACACCCCCGCGCCTACGCCTCCGGCCACGACGGAGCCGGCGGCGCCGAGTCCTGTTCCGGCGCCCGCGCCCGCACCCGCACCCGCACCCGCCCCTCCGCCGAGCGACGCCGCCGCACCACCGCCCCCGGCAGCGGCGCACGCGCAGGGGCCGAAGCCTCCGCATGATCGGCCCGCGACGCCTCCGCATCCACCCGCGCCACCGCATCCACCCAAGCCGCCCCGGCCTCCGAAGCCGCCCCAGCCGACCAAGCCGCCCCGTCCACCCCACGATCTGCCAGGATTAGGTCATGGCACGCGCCCTCCGCAAGCTCCGCCCCACGCCGTGGGCCCTCACCATCGCGGCGTGGGACATCTGGCGCCGCCTGCCCGCGGCCCAGCGCCGGCAGCTCCTCACTCTCGCCCGAAAGCACGGCCCCAAGCTCGCGAACCGCGCGGTGAAGGCGGCCACGGACCGGCGCCGCAAGTAGCGCACGGCCACGCGCACCACGGTCGGGGCTAGGGACTAGGCGCCGAGGGCGGCGCGGACGATGCGGTCCTGCTCGCGGAGGTGCGCCGTCGGATAGCCCTCGCTCGGGCTTGCGCGCCACGGCCGGCCGATGTAGAGGAGCGGCACGCCCTCCGGCTTCGTCTCCTCCAGCCGGTGGCGGATCGCGCGCCACGCACCCATGTTCTGCGGCTCCTCCTGCGCCCACACGACCTCGCGCAGGTTCGGGTAGCCGGCGAGCAGCGCCTGCGCGCGCTCGGTGGGGAACGGGTAGAGCTGCTCGATCCGGGCGACCGCCACGCCGGTCGCGCCCGCGCGCTGCTCGTGCCCGACGATGTCGTAGTAGATCTTCCCCTGGCAGAGCACCAGCCGCTCGATGCGCTCCCGGTCCCCCTCAGCGGCAGAGCCCGGGTCGTCGAGCACGGGCCGGAACTCGCCGTTCGCCAGATCCTCGAGCGTCGAGCCCGCCTGCTTCAGGCGGAGCAGCCCCTTCGGGGTCATGACCACGAGCGGCCTCGCCGTCGCGTCGAGCGCCTGCCGGCGCAAGAGATGGAAGTACTGGCCCGACGTCGTGCAGTTCGCGATCCGCAGGTTCTCCTGCGCCGCGAGCTGGAGGAAGCGCTCGAGGCGCGCGCTCGAATGCTCCGGGCCGTTGCCCTCGTAGCCGTGCGGTAGGAGGAGCGTCAGGCGCGTCGACTCCCGCCACTTCGACAGGCCGGCGGCGATGAACTGGTCGATGATGATCTGCGCGCCGTTGACGAAGTCGCCGAACTGGGCCTCCCAGAGAACGAGCGCCTCGGGCGCCGCTGCGGCATAGCCGTACTCGAAGCCGACGCAGGCGTACTCCGAGAGCGGCGAGTTGTAGATCTCGAAGGCGGCGCCGGCATCGTCGAGATGCTGCAGCGGCGTGTACATGCCACCCGTGTGCACGTCGTGGAGGACGTCGTGCCGGTGGGAGAACGTCCCACGCTCGGTGTCCTGGCCGGTGAGCCTGATCGGGATCCCCTCGACCAGGAGCGACGCGAACGCAAGCGCCTCGGCCTGGCCCCAGTCGATCCCGCCCTCCTCGAGCGCCCCGCGCCGTCGCTCGAGCTGGCTCATGAGCTTCGGATGTGGCGTGAAGCCGTCGGGGACGCGGAGCAGCTGCTCGTTGAGCGCGCGCAGCCGGTCCGCGGCGACCGCCGTGACGACCTCGTCGC
>JBOGYA010000488.1:0-1729 GCA_050696515.1 Solirubrobacteraceae bacterium | reverse complement strand
ACCTCGGCCAGCGCGCTTGAGCCGAGCCGGCGCATCGCCTTGGGCGACAACCGCAGTGCCCCGTCCGGGCCGCGCTCGAAGAAGCCGTGCCGCTCCAGCTCACGTTCCAGCTCGGCCAGCCGGCGGGCATCGACGCGGGCGGATTCGCCCAGCTGGCGGGCCAGCGCGTCGAGGTCGACGTCTTCGGCGCGGGCCCCGGGGTAGGACTGGGCGAGCTGCTCGGCCAGCGCGTCCAGCTCCGCGAGGTCGGCCATCGCCTGCGCGCCCTCGCCGAGGCTGAGCGGGTCCTGGCCGCGGAACCGCTCGGATCCCCGCCAGTCCGCCCCGGGCCGCAGCGCTTGCAGCTGGGTGTCCAGCGTGGCGAGTTGCTGGGCCAGCCGCAGGTCACCGAAGGCCTGCTGGATTAGCTGGGCCAGCTCGGCGCGCTGCTCCGAACTCATTGAGTTGAGCATCCGTTGCGCGGCGGCGGCCCGGGCGGCCAGCGCGTCGATCAGCTCGTCGACGGTGCGCGGGCGCTCGGGGAAGAATTCGCCGTGCTGGCGCATGAACTCCGCGAACCGTCGCGGGGTTTCGGGGTCCCCTCGGGCATGCGCGGCGAGCAGGTCGGTGAGATCCGACAGCATCCGCTGGATTCGCTCGATGTCCTCCGGCGAGGTGGAGCTCAGCGCCTGCTTCATCCCGCCGAAGCGCTGCTCGAGGAGCTGCTGGCCGAGGAGGTCTCGGATCTGCTGGTATGCCCGCGCGGCTTCGGCGCAGCGCCAGTCGTAGTCGGCGAGCTCGGTGACGGCGCGGGCGGTGTCCGGGGGCAGCGCATCGAGCCGGACCTCGCGGAAGCGGGCGTCGTCGTCAGGCTCGCTGAAAAGCGCCCGCCGCTCCGCGGCCAGTGCCTCCGCCAGCAGCTCGCGGACCCGCTGGAGAGTGCCGTCGAGGCGGTGCCGGCGGGTGATCTCGGCGCGGCGCCGCCAGATCCGGCGGGCCAGCTCGTCCATCCCCGGGGTGCCGGGCCGCCCGCGCCGGAGCAGTTCCCGCAGAGCCGCCCGGGGCGATGCCCCGTCCATCACGTCCCGGCCGATCTGATCCAGCGCGGCGGACAGGTCGGCGGGAGCCGCCAGCGGATCCGGGCCGCCGTCCCAGGGCCCGTAGCTGTACCGAGGTGCCGAGGTCATGGGCTGGCCACAGCTCCCACGGTACCGGCCGGGCGGTAATACCCTGATACCATCACCACCCATGACGGCATACGAACGGCTCTCGGTGACAGTTCCCGCCGACATCGCCCAGCAGGTACGGGAAGCGGCTGACCAGGCATCCGAGACCATCTCCGGCTGGATCACCGCCGCGGCTGCGCACCGCCTCAGACTCGACGCCGGGCGTGCGCTCCTTGCCGAGTATGAAAACGAGCACGGCGCGGTGACCGAGCAGGAGCGGGCGGCCCTCGACGCCGAGATCGCCGCAGCCCAGGTGACCGGGCCGGCGCGGCGCTCCGCATGAGCGGTGACTTCGTCCTGGATGCCGGGGCGTTCGTCGCCGCCGAGCGCGTGGATCGCCGGTGGATCGTGTTGTGGGATCATCTCGTCCGCGTCGGTGTCGTACCACTGGTCCCCGCTGGAGTGGTGAGCGAGGTCTGGCGCGGCGGCCCGCGCGCGGCGCGGATCGCTCGCGTGCTGGCCGCCAGCGACGTCGTCGACCTGACCCACGAGAAAGCCCGAGCGGTCGGCGAGCTCTGAGGGAG
>JBOGYA010000487.1:0-1731 GCA_050696515.1 Solirubrobacteraceae bacterium | reverse complement strand
CTGGGCGCGATTCTCTCCGCCGGGCGGGGCCGCGTCGCGGCGGCTGCGACCGGTGCCGATGGGGGCGCCGCTGCGTCGCCGGCAGACGCAGGCGCTGCGCGCTCCGAGCAGCGCATCCCCGGCCTGCTCGCGCTCGCCGGCTCCGTGGCGGCGCTGGGCCTCGCGATCGGGTACATCGCCGACTACCACGCGGGCGCGGGCCTCCAGCACGTCACCGACGTGGTGTGGATCGCCGCGCTCGGCATCCACTACAAGCTCGGGGTCAGCGGCCTCAACGTCTTCCTGGTGGGGCTCACGACGCTGCTGTTCGCCGCAGCGGTGCTCTCGGCCAACCTCCGCAGCTGGCCACGCCCGCGGCTCTTCTACTTCCACTTCATGCTCGCCGAGTCGGCCGTGCTCGGCGCGTTCCTCGCGCAGGACCTCGCGCTGTTCGTCGCGTTCTTTGACCTGATGCTGATCCCCTTCTACTTCCTCATCGGTGTGTGGGGTACCGGACCAGACCACGTGAAAGCCACGATCAAGCTCGTGATCTACACGCTCGTCGGCTCGCTGCTGATGCTCGCCGCCGCGATCGCCACCGGCGCGCTCGCCTCCGAGCAGCACGGCACCCCGCTGACGTTCGTGCTCTCCTCGCTGCACGCGCTGCCGCTCTCTACCGGCTCGCAAGAGTGGATCTTCCTGTTCTTCGCCGCCGCCTTCCTTGTGAAGATGCCCGCCTTCCCGCTGCACGGCTGGATGCCCGACGGCTACCGCGCGATGCCGATCGAGGTGCTGATGGTCTTCTCCGGCGTGCTCTCCAAGGTCGGCGCCTACGGCTTTCTGGCGATCGTGCTGCCGCTCTACCCGCAGGCTGCGGTGCACTTCCAGCTCTTGATGCTGCTGATCGCGCTCGCCTCGATCCTGTACGGGTCGGTGATGGCCTTCACCCAAACCGACGTGCGGCTGATCGCCGGCTTCTCCTCGGTGGCGCAGCTTGGCTTCATCACGCTCGGGATCTTCGCGCTCAACCCCCAGGGCGCCCAGGGAGCGCTGCTGCAGATGGTCAACCACGGGCTCGTCGTCGCGCCGCTGTTCTTCATCATCGCGCTGCTCGCCGCCCGCGCCGGGGGCTCGGAGGACATCCGCGAGCTGGGCGGCATCGCGTTCCGCGCGCCCGTGCTCGCCTCGCTCTTCCTGATCGTGGCGCTCGCCACGCTGGCGATGCCCGGCTCCGCCAACTTCGTGGGTGAGTTCCTGATCCTGCTCGGCGTCTTCAAAGCGAAGCTCGCGATCGCCGCCATCGCCTTCAGCGGCGTCGTGATGGCGAGCGTCTACGCGCTGCGCCTGTTCATCGGCGCGATGCACAACCGCGTCCGCGACGGTGTGGACCCCCGCGAGCTCACCCTGCTCGACGGCGCCGTGCTCGTGCCGCTCGTCGCGGTGATCCTGTTCTTCGCCGTCTACCCCCAGCTCGCGCTCCAGCGCAGCGAAGGGTCGGTCAAGGCAGCCGTCGCCTCCGCGCAGGCGGCGCAGACCTCCGGCTCCTCCACAGTCGCCAGCACAAGCCCATGACGCTGCTCGCCACCGCACACCTCAAAGGGCCGCCCGTCGATTTCGCGGGCCTCGCCCCGCTGATCGCGCTGCTCGGCGGCGCGGTCGTGGCGCTGCTCGCCGGCCTGCTCGGCTCCCGGCGCGTGCGCGAGCACGTCGTGCCCGCCCTCTTCCTGGTGGCGCTCGGCGCCGCGGCCGGCC
>JBOGYA010000486.1:0-1740 GCA_050696515.1 Solirubrobacteraceae bacterium | reverse complement strand
TCGTAGTGGCGCTTGAGCCCGCGCGGGCTCGGCTTGTTGTAGTAGGGGGTCACGCTCAAGTGCGCGTCGGCCCCCAGCTCCGTCGCGCGTTCGGTCAGGTGCACCGCGTGGCGGGTGTCGTTGGTGCCGGTGCCCGCCACGATGCTCGTGCCCGGCGGGCGCTCCCGCGCGGCGAGGCCGATCAGCGCGAGCTGCTCCTCGTCGCTCAGCGTCGAGGCCTCCCCCGTCGTGCCCGCCACCACGAACCCGTCCGAGCCGTGCGCGGCCAGGTGGTGCATCAGCGCCACGAACGCCTCCTCGTCGACGCGCAGCTGCGCGTCGAAAGGCGTCACGATCGCCGTCAGGATCGTTCCCAGGTTCCCCATGCCGGCCATTCAATCACACGCTGTCGCCCGCGCCGAAAAGCAGGGTCTCGAGGCCGATGGTCAGCGGCTCGGGCAGCGACCCCACGCGGCGGATCGCCAGCAGGACCCCCGGCATGAACGACTCCCGGTCGATCGAGTCGTGGCGGATCGTGAGCGTCTGACCGAGATCGCCGAGGATCACCTCCTGGTGGGCGACCAGCCCGGGCAGGCGCACCGAGTGGATTGGAGGTGCGGGCCCGCCGCTCGCCGCCGCCATCAGCTCCGCGGTGCGCGCCGCTGTGCCGCTGGGCGCGTCGAGCTTGCGATCGTGGTGCAGCTCGACGATCTCCGCCTTGGCCATGTGGCGCGCCGCCTCGGCGGCGAAGCGCATCATCAGCACCGCCCCGATCGCGAAGTTGGGCGCCACCAGCACCCTGGCAGGCGGCAATCCCTCGGGCATACGGCTGAGGTGGCGCAATCCGTCCTGCAGCCCCCGCACGTTGAAGCCGGTGGTGCCGATCACCACGTCTACATCCGCCTGCACGCACTCGACCGCGTTCTCCATCACGGTGTCCGGGCGGGTGAAGTCCACGACCACGTCGGCGTCTGCCAGTACCTCGGCGAGCGTCGTGCCGAGCACGGGGTCGGCACGGCCGGTCAGCTCCATGTCCTGCGCGCCGCCCACCGCGGCGCACACCGCCTCGCCCATGCGGCCCGCCGCGCCGGCCACCGCGACGCGGATCATGCTGTCACCGCTTCCAGGGGCGTCAGCGCCTCACGCAGCGCCGACTCGTCCGGGCCGATCGCCGCGACCGACAGCTCCGGCCCGCGGAACAGCTCCGCGGCGAGCTCGCGCAGGTCCTCGACCGTGACCGCGTCGACCCGCGCGATGATCTCCTCCACCGAGAGGATCGGCAGGTCGTTCAGCACCGAGCTCCCCAACCGGTTCATGCGCGCCGCGGTGGACTCCAGCGAGAGCACGAGGCGGCCCTTGGCGTTCTCCCGCGAGCGCTCGAGCTCCTGCTCGTCGGCTGGTTCGCGCACGAAGCGCTCGAGCTCGGCGGCGATCACCCCGACCGCCTCCGCGAGGTTCTCCGGGCGCGTGCCCACGTACAGCCCCACCTCGCCGCTGCCGGCGTACAGGTTGGAGAAGGAGAACACCGAGTACGCGAGCCCGCGCCGCTCGCGCACCTCTTGGAAGAGCCGCGAGGAGGCGCCGCCGCCGAGCACGTTGTCGAGCACCCGCAGCGCGAAGCGGCGCTCGTCGCTGTGCGTCATTCCCCGGCCGCCCAGGCAGAGGTGGTACTGCTCGGTCTCCTTGCGCAGGAACCGCACGCGCCGCTCGAACACCGGCTCGCCCGGCGGTGGCGGCCCCGCTGCGGCCTCTGGGCCGGCC
>JBOGYA010000485.1:0-1744 GCA_050696515.1 Solirubrobacteraceae bacterium | reverse complement strand
CTGTCTGGGGGTGCCGGGCGCGCCCGAGGAGAACCTGGCCGCGCGCGCGCTCGCGGCATTCCGCGCGGCCACCGGCTGGGACGCCCCACCGCTGGAGTTGAGAATTCATAAGCGCGTGCCCGTTGCCGCCGGCCTCGGGGGCGGCTCCGGCGACGCGGCCGCCGCTCTGCGCCTCGCCACCGCGGCCTCCGAGTTGGGTGACCGCGAGCTGCTGGAGGGGCTGGCCCGGACGCTCGGCGCCGACGTCCCCGCTCAGGTGCAGCCCGGGCGGTGGCTCGCCCGCGGAGCCGGGGAGCTGCTGGAGGCGCTGCCCGATCCCATGGTCCCCCTGGGGGTGCTCGTGCTGCCCCTCGCGCGCCCCCTCTCCACCGCGGCGGTGTATGCGCAGGCCGATCGCATGGGCCTCGCGCGGGAGCGGGCGGAGCTCGAGGATCGTGGCCGTGCGCTCGCCGGCGCGCTCGCCGACGGCTCCCCCCTCCCGCCCGCAGAGCTCCTGCGCAACGACCTGCAGGACGCCGCCCGCGCGCTCTGCCCGGAGATCGACGCCGCTCTGCGGGAGGCCCGCGCGGCGGACGCCGACGCGGCGCTCGTGAGCGGATCCGGGCCCACCGTGCTCGGGCTCTTCGCCGGGTCTCGCGGCCCCGCCCGCGCCCGCGCTGCGGCTCGCGCCTTGGCCGAGCGCATGCCCGAGCCGCTCGCCGCGGAGGCGCTACCCGTGTCGAGCATGAGCGAGACACTGCGCTTGACCTGAAGATCCCCGCCGCCCACCGGATCGCGCTGAGGGACGTGCTCAGCGGACGCCCGCGCCGTAGGTAACAATTAGGCGGGCCATGAGCAACACCGATGCCACCTACCTCATAGCCGTGTGCGCCGGCGTGTTCAGCCTGGCGTTGTACGTCGGCCTGATCCTCGCGCCCGCGTGGTCGGCCTACTCGCGCATCTGGGAGCGTGTGGCGGCGAGCATCCTCTCGCTGTACGTGCTCGCGGTGCTCGTCGGCATCGGGGTCGCCGCCGGCCTCGTCGTCGTCTTGCTGTGGGTTTGAGCCCGTGGCTGAGCTCACCGCACTCGACGCGGTCACCGAGGCGGTCGAGTCCGGCGCCGGGCTGCCCGAGGTGGTGCGCGCTGCCGCGCGGGCGCTCGACGCGAGCCTCGCGGTGACCGACGCCCGCGGCGGGACGCTCGCGGTGGCGGCCCGCTCGCCCGCGGAGGAGCGCTCGCTGCTCGCGGCGGGCGACGGGGTCAGCTCCATCCCGCTGCGGGTCGCCGACGCGGTGGTGGGGTCGCTGCACATGCGCGCCCGCACCGAGCCCTCCGCTTCGATGCGGCGCCTGCTGGTGACGATGATCGCCTCCGAGGTGCAGCGCGTGCGCGCCCCCGACCTCGCCTCCGAGAGCGCCGCCGCCGACTTCCTGCACGCGATCTCCCGCCGCGAGTTGGGCGGCCGCGAGGAGATCGTGGCGCGGGGGCGCGAGCTCTCCATGGAGCTCCAGGAGGGGGGCAGCATGATCGTCGCTCGCGCCCACCCCCAGGCGCCCACCGAGGAGGGTTGGCGCGCGCGTGTACGCGCGGTCGCCGAGCGCGGCGCGCGCGCCGCGGTGAGCCGCTCGATCGCTGCCATCAGCGAGCGTGAGGGGTCCTCCCCCCCCTCCTCGCCGTCGTCGTCCTCCTCCGCGCAGAGCTCCGTCTCGTCCTCCAGACCCTGTGCGCGGGGAGTCGGTGCGGAAGTGCTGGTGCTGGTACCGG
>JBOGYA010000484.1:0-1754 GCA_050696515.1 Solirubrobacteraceae bacterium | reverse complement strand
CCCGCGCAGGCCGCCGCCTTCGCCAACGCCGCCGCCGCGGTGCGCATCGCCGGGATCGGACCCGCCGCGATCGGCGACCGGGCCACGATCGAGGCGCAGCTCACCCGAGGGCTGCTTGGGTAGCCGCCATGCCCGTGCGGGGTGTGCGTGTGAGTATTAGCTTTTTGGAGCGCGTGTAACCATGGTGGGACGCGCTCTGGATTTTTCATAACGGAGGTGCGCCTCGTCGATGAAGCGCGCGAGGTCGGTCCCCGCGAGCGCGTCCTCCGCGCCGCACGCGCGCGCGGCGAGCAGCAGCGAGCCGCCCACCGGGGCCATCTCCACGACCGCCACCCGCGCCTGGGGGGCAAGCGCGTGGATCGCCTGGGTGAGAGGGTCCACGAACACCGCTCCCGCCTTGTAGGCGCTGCCGATCAGCCCCACCGGGAAGTCGCCCTGCAGGCCCGTCTGGTCGATCACCGCGGCGATCTGCTGGGCGAGCTCCGCCGCTCCGCGCTCGTAGAGCTCCGCCGCCACCGCGTCCCCGCGCTCGGCGAGGCTCGCCGTCTCGATCGCAAACGCGGCGATCTCGCTCTTGGTGCGCGGCTTGCTGTAGACGCTCACAGCCAGCGCCTCGACGCTCGGGGCCTTGAAGAACTCGACCGCCGCGTCGCTCAGGGCAGTCTCCGGACCCGAGCGCTCGCGGTCGCGCAGCGCCGCCTTGATCGATTGCACCCCCAGCCAGTAGCCCGAGCCCTCGTCGCCCAGCAAATGACCCCAACCACCCGCCCGCCACGCGCGCCCGTCGGAGCCCACGCCGAACACGTTGCTGCCCGTGCCCGAGATCGCCCCCACCCCGGGCCGCGCGCCCGTCGCCGTCGCCCACGCCCCCACCACGTCGTTCACCACGATCCACTCCTTCGAGCGCTCCTCGCGCACGTGCGCCACCACTGCGTCGGTGTCGGTACCCGCCACCGCCAGCACCGCCGCGTCGAGCTGGGCGTCGGCGATGCCCGCCCCCGCGAGCGCCTCGTCCGCGGCGTCGAGGAGCGCGCTCCCCGCCGCGGCCACCCCGACCGCATCCTGGTTGCTCGGCCCCCCGTGCCCGAGGTGCACCACCCCGCGCTCGACGTCCAGCACCGCCGCCAGCGTCTTGGTCGCGCCCCCGTCGATGCCCAGCAGAAAAAGCTCCCGGCCGTGCGCCCGCGCGCCTGTTCGCGTAGGGGGTCCTCCGGTCGAGCTCGAACCCGAACCGAAGTGGGCCAGCGCCGAGGGCAGCCTGACAAGCGGGGAGCGGTCCATGCCGAGATACTTACAGCCATGGCAGCGGCAAGCGTCCACGCAGTGTTCCCCGGCGCCCCGCGGCGCGCGGGGATGTACGAGTCCTTCTACCTGCGTGCCGTCGCCCCCGATCGACCGCTCGGGGTGTGGCTCCGCTACACCGTCCACAAGCACCCCGGCCAGCGACCGCGGGGCTCAGTGTGGTGCACCGTCTTCGACGGGGCGCAGGGGCGGCCGTTCATGCACAAGCTCACCACCGAGGACCTCGCCGTCCCCGCCGGCGGGTGGATCGCCGTGGGCGACTCGCAGCTCGGCCCCGGCCGCGCCGAGGGCGCCTGCGGGGAGGCCCGCTGGTCGCTGCGCTTCGCGACCGACGAGCCCGAGCTGCGCCACCTCCCGCGCGCCTTCCTCTACCGCGCCCCGCTGCCCCGCACCAAGCTCACGAGCCCCGCCCCCGCCGCGCGCTTCGACGGCACGCTCGTGCTGCCGAGCCC
>JBOGYA010000483.1:0-1758 GCA_050696515.1 Solirubrobacteraceae bacterium | reverse complement strand
GCTCGCCGCCTCGCTCGCCGGCCTCGCGCTCGCGCTGACCGCGCTCGCTCGGATCGGCGTGGGCCGTGTCCTCACGAGCATCGTCGCCTCCAGCCCCGGGCTGGTGGCCGCCGGCCTCGCGGTGATGTGCGCCTCGATGGTCGTCCGCGGCCTCGCGTGGCACGCGATCCTGAGCGCCGCCCCCACCTGGCGCCGCGCGCGACGCTCGGACGCGCTGCAGGGGACCTTCATCGGCGTGCTGATGTCCGCCACCCTGCCCGCCCGCCTGGGGGAGCCCTCGCGTGCGCTGATCGTCGCGCGCCGCCTCGGGCGCCCGCGCGAGACGCTGCCGGTGGTGCTCGGCACGATGGTTTCCCAGACGTTGCTGAACCTGCTCGCGCTGGCCCTCCTCGGGGCGGCGATGCTCTCCGGCGCCTCGCTCCTGCACGGTCACGACGGGGCGCTGCTCGCCGCCGCGCTCGTGCCCGCCGCCGCGCTGGTGACAGTGCTGCTCGCCCCCGTGCTGCTACCCCGCTCCGCGATCTCCCGCTCCGCGCGGCTGCACTCGCTGGTACTCGGGCTGCGCCGCTCGCTGCTGCGCATGCGCGAGGGCCTGCGCGTCTTCCGCCAGCCCCGCCGCGCGGCTGTGGCTACGACGATGCAGCTCTCCGCGTGGGCACTACAGTGCGCCTCCTGCTGGCTCTTGCTGATGGCGCTCGGCCTCGACCACCGCGTCGGGATCGCCGGCGCCGCGGGCGTGCTGTTCGCGGTCAACGTCACCGCCGCGGTGCCCGCCACCCCCGCCAACGTCGGTGTCTTCCAGGCCGCCTGCGTCGCCGTGCTCGCGGGCGCCTACCATGTCTCCACCCCCGACGCCGTCGCCTACGGCATCGTCCTGCAGGCCGTCGAGGTCGCCACCGCCGTGATCATGGGGACACCCGCGCTCGTCAAGGAGGGCCTCTCCTGGAAGGAGGTCCGCCTGCGCACGATGCACGCCACACCTGTGCAGCTGCCGCCGCTGCCGCGGAGCGGCGGGGCCGCCTCGCGGGCGTAGGCCCGCCCTCAAGGGCGAGTGGCTAGTGCCCCTTCGTGCTGCGCTTCTTTTTCTTGGGCCAGTGCACCACAGCTGACTCAGTGTGGGCGATCGGCGCGCCACCCAGCGCGGACCGGAACGTAAACGGTCCGCTCACGTGTAGCGTGTGGCCTGCTTTCAGCGCCCCGAGGGCCTTGACGCCGACGTGCACCTTGATCTCGACCGTGCCGGCCGTGACGCTCTTGGAGCCGCTGGCGAACGGTACCGTCGCATGGACGCACCTGCCCCTGTGCGTGACGAAGCCGGTTTTGCACTTCTTGCCCCTCGCCTTGGCCGTTTCGGCGACCGCGAGATCGACGCGCGTCGGGCCGTTACCGATGGCGTCGCCGAGACTCAGACCCAGAGCGTCGGCAAAGCCGACATCAGAGCTTTTGAAGGACAGGCTCCAGCGCAACGTGCCCGCGTCGGCGATCTTGAGGTAGAAGTCGAGGTCGCCGGTCTTCGCGTCGAAGACCGGCGCTTTGGCCAACGAGAAGTTGCTGTCCGGCACGGGCACCGCCAGCGCGTTGCTGGTCGCGCTGGTCGAGCCGCCGCCGCCGTTCGTGGTTGTGCAGCCGCCCCCGCCACCACCGTAGGCGCAGACCTGTACGTTGGCGAGCGGGGCTCCGTCTGAGGCGGCGGTCACCCTTCCGGTGATCTGCCCGCCGGGGAGCATCGCGGCGTCGATCCCCGAGGTCGTGCTTCCC
>JBOGYA010000482.1:0-1759 GCA_050696515.1 Solirubrobacteraceae bacterium | reverse complement strand
CCGTCCGCCCGCCGGCGGCGGCGGCGAATGATCAGAAGCCCACCCGCCCGCGATCGCCGGCAGCGAGGCCGAGAGCAGGGCGGGCCCAAGTACGACTCCGTCGGCGGCCACCGCCGTGCGAACCCCCGCCACGGTCAGCGCCGCCACCGGCAGCTGCTCGACCACGCGGATACGCAGCTCGTGCGGGAAGCTCGCGCTCACGCTCAGACCCCTCACCACGCGGAAGGGGGCCACCGCGGCGCGCAGCGCGCCGACGTTCACGTCCAGCGTCGTCATCCGCCGCGCCGCGCCGCTCAGCGCCGCGTCGATGCCCGCGGCATCGACCCCGTGCACGCCGCCGACCTGAACGTGCTCGACGGCCACCAGCGACGAGTCGCGCAGCCACAGCCAGCCGCCGCCGAGCAGCGGCAGGGCTGCCAGCACAGCGATCAGCGCGTTGCGCAGGCGCCGGCGCCGCCAGACCAGCGATGTGCCGCTGTGGGCCAGGCTGGCGGCCCCAGCGAGGGGACGCAGAATGCCGACCGCGGGCCGCGCGGATCCATGGGCGATGCGGCGCGGGGCAGGCGGGGCGAGCGGACGAGCCATACGAGGGGTCTTCGATCTCGGGCGGCGAACCCCTACACGAAGGTTGCGCGATCCTACGGCTGAGATCCTACGGCTGAGCTACAATGGTGCCGCTAGTACGGCAATTGATGTTGCCATACTGAGGGGTCCCGATCATGGGGCCCCTCTTTATTGCGCCCCGGTGGGCACGGAGCCTGCCACCCACCGGGACTCGAGTGCAACTCGCCTTACCTGGCCAGCCGGTCGATGACCAGCATGGCGACAAGCAGTGCGATTGCTAGTACGGCAATGGGTGTTGCCATACCATCACCTCCTTTCTCGGGACCGATCGGCCCCGCATCGGCCGTCATCCGAGCAGGTGGGTGACCTCTGACAAGAGGCTACTCAGCGATGGGGACGCCACGGCAATTGCACCGGCCCCAGCGTCTGCACCTCGGGCTCCAGCGCCACGGCGAAGCGCTCCAGCACGCGGCGGCGGCCCTCGGCCATCAGCGCGACGATCTCCGCGGTGGTCGCCGTGCCCGTGTTCTCGATGAAGTTGGCGTGCTTGGGCGCAAAGCGCGCGCCACCGATGGTCAAGCCGTTGCAGCCGGCCCCGGAGAGCAGCAGGCCGGCGGTGCGGCCCACTTCACGTGCCCCCGCACCGCCCTCGGGGTTCTTGAAGGTCGAGCCGAACGTCTTGATCCCCTGCGGCTGGGCCTCGTGGCGGCGGGCGCGTAGCCCCGCCAGTGTCGCCTTGACCTCCTCGGGCTCCGCGGGGACGAGCGCGAACGAAGCGCGCGCCACGACCTCCCCGGCGGTGAGGTTGGAGCTGCGGTAGGCGAACTCCAAGCCGGACGGCTGGCGGCGCTCGAGCCCGGAGGCCGACGCGACCTCCACCCACTCGAGCGTCCGGGCGAGCTCGCCGCCGTAGGCGTTCGCGTTCATCCGCACCGCCCCACCCACCGTGCCCGGGATGTTGACGCCGAACTCGATGCCCGACATGCCCGCGCGGGCGGCGTGCGCGGCCACCGCCGGCAGGCGGGCCCCCCCACCGCAGCGCAGGCCCCGCTCCCCCGCCGGCTCGATCCGCGCCAGCTCGCCCTCCAGCTTCAGCACCAGGCCGCCCACGCCCTCGTCGGCGATCAGCAGGTTCGAGCCGGAGCCGACCACCGCGACCGGCGCCTGCGCGGCGTGCGCCCATGTGAGCAGTTCC
>JBOGYA010000481.1:0-1759 GCA_050696515.1 Solirubrobacteraceae bacterium | reverse complement strand
ATGTAAAGCGCTACTGCCGCCGGCGGCAGCCGCCCGGAGGACCGTGATCCGGCTCACCCCGCCGCGGCACCGGGCGGCGGCCGGACGCTCGCCCGCGGACTGTGAGCGCACCCAGCCGGGCCACGGATCTGGAGCGCCACTACCTCCACGACATCTTCGCCGAGCTCTGCCGGATCGAGAGCCCCTCCGGCCGCGAGCGCGCCTGCGCGCAGCGGATCGCCGAGGAGCTGCAGGTGCTCGGGATCGAGGTCCACGAAGACGACGCGGCGCCGGCCACCGGCTCGGACTGCGGCAACCTGCTCGCGCGCATCCCGGGGGGAGCTGGAGCCCCGCCCGCCCCGCGCGCCGCCACCGAGCCGCAGGCGCACGCGGGCGAAATCGGGGAGGGTACGCGCACCCGCGCTGTGCATCCCGGTGAAGTCGCGGCTCCCACCCACGAACAGGGTGGGCGGGGCTCGATCCTGCTGTGCGCGCACATGGACACCGTGCCGCTCCAGGCCCCCGTGGAGCCCGTGCTGCGCGAGGGCTTCTGGGAGAACGCCAACGAGGGGATCCTTGGGGCCGACAACAAGGCAGCCGTCGCCGTGCTGCTCACGCTCGCGCGCCGCGCGCACCGCGAAAGCTTGGGAGGCCCGCCCCCTGCCGGCTTTCCGATCGACATCGAGCTGCTGTTCACCGTCGGCGAGGAGCGCTCGCTCGCGGGCGCCCGCGCCTTCGACGCGACGCGCCTGCGCAGCCGCTTCGGCTACGCCTTCGACCACTCCTCGCCCGTCGGCGAGGTGATCCTCTCTTCGCCCACCCACCACCGCCTGCAGGCCACCTTCCGCGGCCTCGCCGCCCACGCCGGCGTCCGCCCCGAGGAGGGCCGCAGCGCGATTCTCGCCGCCGCGCGCGCCGTCGCCGACATGCGCCTCGGTCGGATCGACGCCCACACCACCGCCAACGTCGGCACGATCGCGGGCGGCTCCGCCATCAACGTCGTCCCCGAGCGCTGCTCGATCCTCGCCGAGGTCCGCTCCCAGCGCGAGGAGCGCGCCGAGGAGGTCCTCGCCGAGCTCTTGGACTGCGTGCACGAGGCCGCCAACCTCCCCGAGTGCGAATGCGACGTCGACGTCACCGTCGAGCGCACCTTCCGGGGGTACCGCACCTCACCCTCCACCCCCGCTGTGCGCGCCGCCGAGAGCGCGTTGCGCGTCTGCGGCCACGAGCCCGTACGGATCTCCAGCGGCGGCGCCTCCGACGCCAACGCCCTGATCGCCGCCGGCTTCCCAGTGGTGAACCTCGCCAACGGCACCGAGCGCAACCACGAGCCCGGCGAGCGCGTCAGCGCCGCCGCGCTGGAGGCGATGCTGGAGGTCGCGCTCGCCCTGCCCGCCGCCGCGGCCGCTGCCATGCAGGAGTAGTCAAGCGTAGGGCGAAAAGCCCAGCCGTGAACACGCAAACTGCCACCAGGGAGAGGGAGATGGAGTGCCTCTCGCTCGACTTCCTCGCCTACCTGGAGCTCGAGCGCGGGCTCTCGCGCAACACCCTGGAGGCCTACCGCGTTGACCTGCTCCAGCTCGGGGAGTTCCTGCGCCGCCGCGGCGTGGGCTCGCTCGACGCCGGCCACCGCGACCTGGCCGCGTTCCTCTCAGAGCTCGCCGACGGCAGCGAGGAGCGGCCCGGAGTCGCGCCCGCCACGCTGCAGCGCAAGGCCGCGTGCCTGCGCTCTTTCTACCGCCACCTGCGCCGTGAGGGGCTGCTCGAGCGCGACCCCACC
>JBOGYA010000480.1:0-1761 GCA_050696515.1 Solirubrobacteraceae bacterium | reverse complement strand
GATCGACGCGATCGAGGCGAATCCCACGGTCGGCGTGCGCTCGCAACGCCTGCACCAGGCGGTGCAGGCCGTATCCGTCGGGGCCGGGCCGGTGTCGCGGGCCGTGAAGGCGTCGGTCAAGGCGCTAACGTCGCGACGGCTGCGCCGTGCGGGGCTGCGCGCGGTCCGGCGCGGCGTGGTCTTCGGCGAGCCGCCGCCGCCGGACGCGGCGCTGATGCTACAGCTGCGCCGGCGTTTCAAGGGAGAGGTCGTGGCGCTCAGCGAGTACGTGGGCCGCGATCTCGTGAGCCTGTGGGGCTATGACCGCCTCGACTGAGCCGCCTCGCGCCGCGCCCGCGGGAGCCCGCGCAGCGCAGGGGAGAGTCCCCGACTTCTTTCTCGTGGGCCACCCCAAGTGCGGCACGACCGCGCTCTACGACATGCTCGCCGAGCACCCCCAGGTCTTCACCCCCGAGCTGCGGGAACCGGCGTTCTTCGCGGGTGAGCTGCCGCGCGAGGACCATCGCACCACGCTGCCGGCGAGCCTCGATGAGTATCGATCGCTGTTCGCGGACGCGGCCCCCGGGCAGCTCGTGGGGGAGCGCTCGGCGATGTACCTCTGGTCGGCGACCGCGGCCGGGCGCATCGCCGCGGCTCAGCCGGCCGCGCGGATCGTCGCGATCCTGCGCGAGCCCGCGAGCTTCCTGCGCTCGCTGCACCTGCAGAACCTGCAGTCGCGCTACGAGACCGAGACCGACCTCCGCCTGGCCCTCGAGCTCGAGGACGCCCGGCGCAGGGGCGAGCGGATCCCGCGGGGCTGCAAGCGCCCGCAGGCGCTGCTCTACTCGGAGTACGTGCGCTTCGTCGAGCAGCTGCGCCGCTTTCACGCGGTGTTCGCCCCCGAGCAGGTGTTGGTGCTGATCTACGACGACTACCGCGCCGACAACGAGGCGACCGTGCGCAGGGTCCTTGGCTTCGTCGGCGCTGAGGAGGGGGTGCCGATCGCGCCCACGGAGGCCAACACCACGGTGCGCATCCGCTCGCAGCAGCTCGACGAGCTCGTGCACTCGGTCTCCGTGGGCCGCGGCCCGGTCTCGCACGCGGTCAAGGCGTCGGTCAAGGCGCTCACGCCCCGCCCGCTGCGCAGGCGGGCGCTCAAAGCGGTGCAGCGCCGCCTGATCCTCGCCCCGCCCCCGCCGATCGACGACCGGCTGATGCTGGAGCTGCGCCGCCGCTACCAGCCCGAGGTCGTGGCGTTGAGCGAGTACGTGGGCCGCGATCTCGTGAGCCTGTGGGGCTATGACCGCCTCGACTGAGCGGCGCGCGGGGGCGCCCACCGGGTCCTTCGACGTGACATGGCGGGCCGAGCGCGAGCGCGAGCAGGAGCAGGCCCTGCCGCCGGGCCGGGTCGCCGTGTCGTGCGCCGCTCGCCCCGGCACGGGCGGTCTCGGGCGCCACCTGCAGGAGATCCTCGACGCGCTCGCTCGCCGCGGCTCGCGGGGGGTCTGTGTCTGCGACTCGACTGGATCGCAAGAGGTCTGCGTCTGCGAACCGACTGGATTGCAGGGGGTCCGCGTCCGCGAGCCGGCCGGCCCCACCGGAGCCTCCCCGCGTGGCCGCTCGCACGGGCGCGCGCTCACCACGGTCCTCGGCCCAGCGGTGCGCTCCTCGCCGGCCTGGCGCGCGTGGGTGGAGAGCGTCGCCTTCGACGCCGACGCCGCGCGGCGGCTGCCGGCGGCCGACCACCTGATCGCATTCAACGGCCAGGCCGTGGCGCAGCTG
>JBOGYA010000479.1:0-1767 GCA_050696515.1 Solirubrobacteraceae bacterium | reverse complement strand
GGGCAGGCCCTCCCCCAGGGCCCCCTCCCGGACTTCTTCCCGCGAGGGGCCCGAAGCGATGAAGCTGATCATCCAGATCCCCTGCTGGAACGAGGCGCTCACGCTGCCACTGACGCTCTCCGAGCTGCCGCACGAGCTGGAGGGCTTCGACGCGGTGGAGTGGCTCGTGATCGACGACGGCTCCAGCGACGAGACGATCGCGGTCGCGCGTCGCCACGGCGTGGATCACATCGTGGCACTCACTAACCACAAGGGCCTCGCGAGCGCCTTCCAGGCGGGCCTCGACACCTGCCTGAAGCTGGGGGCCGACGTGATCGTCAACACCGACGCCGACAACCAGTACCACGGCCCCGACGTCGCGCGGCTGGTGGCGCCGATCTTGGAGGGCCGCGCCGACATGGTCGTGGGCGACCGCAAGGTCGGCACGATCGAGCACTTCTCGCCGTTGAAGAAGGCGCTGCAACGCCTGGGCTCGTGGGTCGTGCGCCAGGCCTCCTCGACGACGGTGCCCGACACCACCTCGGGCTTCCGCGCCTACAACCGCGAGGCCGCGCTACAGATGCAGGTCGTCTCGAAATTCACCTACACCCTCGAGACGATCATCCAGGCGGGCAAGCTGCTGGTCGCGGTCGAGCACGTCCCCGTACGCACCAACCCCGCGACGCGCGAGTCGCGCCTGTTCCCCTCGATGAGCGCCTACGTGCGCCGCAACGCGGTCTCGATCTTCCGCGTCTACGCCCACTACGAGCCGCTGCGGATCTTCTGGAGCCTCGCCGCGCTGATCGGCCTCGCGGCGCTCGGGGTGTGGATCCGCTTCGTGGTCGCCTACGCCGAAGGCAACGGCAAGGGCCATGTGCAGTCGCTGATCCTCGGCGCGGTGCTGTTCATCGCCGCGGTCGTGCTGTGGGCGCTCGGGGTGATCGGCGACCTGCTCGCCGCGCAGCGCGTGATGGCCCAGCGGACCTTCGAGCGGGTGCGCAGGATCGAGCTCGAGTTGGGGGTCCCGCCCTCCCACTACGAGCCCGGACAGAGCCAGGAGCACGAGGTGATCGGGGCTTGAGCGGCGCCGGCGTCACCGTCTCCCGCGACGGGATCGTCACGGGCAACACCTACGACAAGTACAACTCCGCCAACCCGCTCGCGCGGCGCCTGATGGCCGGCTTCGAGCGCGACCTCGACGGGCTGCTCACCCTCGCCGATCCGGCTTCGCTGCTGGACGTGGGCTGTGGCGAGGGGGTGCTCGTGGAGCGTTGGGCGCAGCGCCTCGGCGGGCGGCGCGTCGTCGGGATCGACCTGGAGGAGGAGTCGCTGCAGGCCGGCTGGGCGCAGCGGCAGGCGCCCAACCTCGAGTACCGGGTGATGCGCGCCGAGAACCTGCCCTTCGCGGACGGCGAGTTCGCCCTGGCGAGCGCGATCGAGGTGCTCGAGCACGTCCCCGACCCCGCGCACACGCTCGCCGAGATGGCGCGCTGCGCGCAGCGCCACCTGCTCGTCTCGGTCCCCCGCGAGCCGCTGTGGCGGGCGCTCAACATGGCCCGCGGCGCCTACTGGCGCCAGGGCGGCAACACTCCCGGGCACCTGCACCACTGGTCTCGGCGGTCGTTCGTCGCTCTGCTCGCGCGCTACGGGACGGTCGCCGAGGTGCGCTCGCCCTTCCCGTGGACGATGCTGCTTGTCCGCCTGGACTGAAAGAGGGGCCCGGCTCGCCGGCCGATCGGAGATCGACGGGATCGCCGATCGGCCAGCGGCGGCTGCGCCACCCTCTAG
>JBOGYA010000478.1:0-1783 GCA_050696515.1 Solirubrobacteraceae bacterium | reverse complement strand
GCCGGCGAGCTGCCCGCCGGTGAGGACCTCCCCGAGGGGGAGGGCGACGGCGAGGATCCGCACGTCGTCGAGCCCGACGGGTCCGTAGACGCCGCGGAATAGGCGCGCGGAAGGTGAGCTGCCGTTCGCACGGGGCGAGCGGTCGCGGGTCCGCGGTGAGGGGCAGCCGCGAGGGGCGCCGCGAGGGCTGTCGTGTGGCGCCGGCGGAGCATGGGTGGTGGCCGCCCTTGCGCGGGATGGGCGGTTTTGCCTCGGTGTGCGCGGTTGTATGAGGGGTGGGTTGTGTATATAACTTTTTAAAGCTTGTCCCACAGTTGTTATACACAACTCGGATTTTTACATCCATACCCCCATCCCCGCTTCCCCTCCACCGTCTCGTATCTGCTATCGCGCTTGCGGGGCCTCTCTGTCGCGCCGTCCCCACCGCTCCGTAGTCTGCGAGGGTGCCTCGCGCCCAATCGATCCACGTCTGCTCCGAGTGCGGCTTTCAGTCGGCCAAGTGGCACGGGCAGTGCCCGGCCTGCGAGGCGTGGAACACGCTCGTGGAGGAGCGCGCCCCCGCGGCCGGCGGGCGCGGTGGGGGTCGGGGCGGAGGCGGTCGAGAGCGCTCTGTGGCGCCCGTGCCGGTGGCGCTCGCCGAGGTCGGCTCGGCACCGGTGACGCGCCTCTCCACCGGCATCGGGGAGCTCGACCGGGTGCTCGGCGGAGGACTCGTCCCCGGCTCGCTGGTGCTGCTCGGCGGCGCGCCGGGAATCGGCAAGTCGACGCTGACCAACATGGTGCTCGGGCACCTCGCCGCGACGGGTCGCCGCACGCTGTACGTCAGCGCGGAGGAGTCCCCCGAGCAGGTGCGGCTGCGCGCGGAGCGCCTTGAATCGGGTCCCGCCCACCCCGCAAACCCGCCCCACTCCGCGCTGGCGGTGCCGATCGTGGCGGAGACCGACCTCGACGCGGTGCTCGACGTGCTCGACGCGCACGCACCGCAGGCGTGCGTGATCGACTCCGTGCAGACCCTCCACACGGCTGAGCTCTCCAGCGCGCCCGGCTCGGTGGGCCAGGTGCGCGAGGTGGCGGTGCGCGTGATGGAGCTCGCCAAGGCGCGGGGGATTGCGACGATCCTCGTGGGGCACGTCACCAAGGACGGCGCGCTCGCGGGCCCGCGGGTGCTCGAGCACCTGGTGGACTGCGTGCTCCAGTTCGAAGGCGAGCGCGAGCGCCCCTACCGCGAGCTGCGCGCGCTGAAGAACCGCTTCGGCTCCACCAACGAGACGGGGCTGTTCGAGATGCGCCAGGGCGGCCTGGTCGAGGTGCTGGACGCCTCGGCGCGGTTCGTGGCGCAGGCCACGCGCGCCCCGGGGAGCGTGATGCTGGCCGCGATGGAGGGGTCGCGGCCGCTGCTCGTGGAGGTCCAGGCGCTGGTCGCGCCCTCGGAGCTCGAGCAACCCCGGCGGGTGGCCTCGGGCCTCGATCGCAACCGCCTGGCGCTGGTGCTCGCGATCCTCGCCCGCCACGGTCGCATGGGGACCGGCGGCGCCGACGTGTTCGTCAACGTGGTGGGCGGCGTGCGCGTGGACGAGCCCGGCGTGGACCTCGCGATCGCGCTCGCGGTCGCCAGCGCCAGTCGCGGCGTTCCCGCGGCCGGCTTCGCCGGTGGTGCCGGCTTGCCCGCCACCACGGCCCCCTGCGCGTGCTTCGGGGAGCTCGGCCTGACGGGCGAGCTGCGCTGGGTGGGCCACCCCGAGCGCCGCTTGCAGGAGGCCGCCCGGCACGGGCTGAGCGAGGT
>JBOGYA010000477.1:0-1786 GCA_050696515.1 Solirubrobacteraceae bacterium | reverse complement strand
CGAGAATGCCGCCGAGATCGGGATGGAGCACAACCTCGGTCTCACCTGCGACCCGGTCGCGGGACTGGTGCAGATCCCCTGCATCGAGCGCAACGCCATGGGCGCGGTGAAGGCGATCAACGCCGCGCGGCTCGCCATGCGCGGCGACGGCTCGCACAAGGTCTCGCTCGACCATGTCATCGCGACGATGCGCCAGACTGGCGCCGACATGTCGACGATCTACAAGGAGACGTCGCAGGGCGGGCTGGCGGTAAACGTCACGGTCGATGTGAGCGAGTGCTGATACGAATCCGGAATAGTACTCGGGCGCGACCCGCGCGTTTAGGGGGGTTGCGCTTTTGAGCGGGATGTGGGATGATCGTCGGACCTGGCAAGGAGGCCGACGATGGACGTGCGTGAGCGTGAGCGCGGGGACGGAGCGAGGCTGGAAGACCTGGTCGACGCGGAGCCCAACGCCAAGCAGCGTGACCGCTATCGGGTGGCGCTGCTGGCCCTCCAGAAAGAGCCGACCGAGGAGATCATGCGGATGCTCCGGCGCAGCCGCGGCTTTGTGCAGCGTTGGGCGTACGCCTACCGCGACGGCGGGATCGGGGCGCTGCTCCCCCAGAAGCCCAAGGGGCGGCCGGTGATCCTGGCGCGGGAGAAGGAGTCCGAGTTCCTGGCGCGGATCGACGCGGGCCCGACCGAGGTAGACGGGGTGTGCGCCTTCACCTGCCACGACGCCCGGCGCATCCTGGAAGAAGAGTTCCAGGCCAAGTACACCTACGAGGGCGCGCGGTGCGCTCTGCACCGGATGGGGTACACGCCGCTGCGTCCGCGGCCGCGCCACGAGGACCACGATCCCGCCGCCATCGAGGCGTTCAAGCGGAGCGCCCCCTTTTTATCCAGAGCGTGAAGGACGCCCACCCGGGCCGGGAGGTCCAGGTCTGGTTCCAGGACGAAGCCCGGTTCGGCCAGCAGGGCACGACGGCGAGGAAGTGGGCCCGCAGGGGCTCGCGGCCCTCCGCGATCAAGCAGTGCAAGTACAAGTGGCTGTACCTCTACGACGCGGTGTGCCCGGTGACGGGCAACTCGGCGGCGATGATCGCGCCGTGGGTGAACGTCGAGGTGATGAACCTGCACCTGAAGTGGATCGGTGAATCCGTAGGGCCGGAGGTCCACATCGTGCTGGTGCTCGACCGGGCCGGCTGGCACGTCAGCGGCAAACTCATCATCCCGCCGAACATCACCCTGCACCACCTCCCGCCGCGCTCCCCGGAGCTCAACCCGGTCGAGAACAAGTGGGGGTACATGCGCAGCCACTTCCTGAGCAACCGCGCCTTCGCCGACCACGAGCACATGTACGACGCCGCCACCGCCGCCTTCAACGCCATCACCCCGGAACGCAACCGCTCCGTCTGCCGTGTCCCCTGGCTCACGCACGCGGCCTAAACGGGATCCGTATGACCCGCACGATGTCACGTATTGCAACTCGACGCTCAACGACATCGGGACGCGGCGGGCAGTTCCAGCAATCGATCCTGGCCCGAAGTCCCGCGAGCGGGATGTCCGGGGGAGCGCGGCGTCGGCCATCGAAGCCATTCGAGCTCGACACTCGCGACGAACGTCCCAAGCCTCGCCCGAATGAAAGAGGGTCCTGCGTCCCCACTGGTCGAGGGTCTTTTGTCCAGTTTCGCTGCGTGCGAGAGACTCTAATCAAACCCTGAAGATCGACCCCAGCTTCTTGCCCAGCAGCACCGACGCCGCGACGAGCGTCACGGCGAGTAGGGCCATGCCCCACACGCCC
>JBOGYA010000476.1:0-1788 GCA_050696515.1 Solirubrobacteraceae bacterium | reverse complement strand
CCTCGTGCTCGAGCTCGCACGGCGGGTGGCCCCGGGCGGGGAGGTCGTGGGCAGCGACTTCTCCGAGGGGATGCTCGCCCGCGCGCGCGCCAAGGCGCAGGCGGGCGGCGGCGGGAACGGGCGCTCGACCCAGGGGTCCGTGCGCTTCGAGTGGGGCGACGCGCTGGAGCTGCCCTACCCGGAGGACTCCTTCGACGCCGCCACCGTCGGCTTCGGCATCCGGAACTTCTCCGACCGCGCCCGCGGCCTGGCGGAGATGGCGCGGGTCGTGCGGCCGGGAGGGAGGGTGGTGGTGCTCGAGCTCGCGACGCCCACCCGCCCGCCGCTGTCGCTGTTCTACCGCCTGTGGTTCGATCGGGCCGTGCCCGTGCTGGGACGGCTGTCGGCCGACGCCGACGCCTACGCGTACCTGCCCGAGTCGGTCAAGCGCTTCCCGCCGCCCGCCGCGCTGGCGGCTGAGATGGCGCGTGCGGGCATCGGCGAGCTCAACTATGTGATCACCGCGGGGGGCATCGTCACCATCCACGCCGGCACCGTGCCGGCGAATGGCGGACGATGAGCACGGTGGGCGGCACGGCACAGGAGCGTGCGATGGAGGACGAGGACGCGGTCACCGAGATCATGCGCCGCGGAGGCCCGGAGCTGCGCGAGCGGATGGCCCGGGTGGAGGAGCACCTCGAGCGGGTGGCGGCTGAGGCGGGCGCGCCGCTGGCGGTGCACGCCACCTCGACCGTCCTCGCGGGAGGCAAGCGCCTGCGTCCCCTGCTGGTGGTGCTGGCGGCCACCGCGGCGTGTGGACCTGGACCCTCCCACCCGGACGGGACCGGAGCAGGGGTGCCGGGGAGCGGCGGGCCGGGGAGTGACGGAGCGGGGAACGGGTCGGGAAGCGGGCGGCCGCCGTCGGAGAAGCGGGAGCGGGACCTCGTGCGCGCGGCGGTGGCGGTCGAGCTGGTGCACTCCGCGACGCTCGTCCACGACGATGTGATCGACGGGGCACTACTGCGGCGCGGGCACCCCTCGGTGGTCGCGCAGGCGGGCCGCCGCATGGCGATCGCGACCGGCGACCTGCTCTTCTCGCGGGCGTTTGCGGAGCTCGCGCTCAACGCCGAGGTGGCCCAGCTGCGCGCCCTCTCGGACGCCAGCTCGGCGCTCGCGGCGGGAGAGCTCCTGCAGCGCGAGGACGCCTACGCCCCGAAGGTCGCGGTGGAGCGCTACCTGCACCGCTGCGAGCTAAAGACGGCCGCCCTGTTCGAGGCCGCCTGCCGCCTGGGGGCGCTCGTGGCGAGCGGGGGCGCCGAGCGCGAGTCCTCCGGCGCGCTCGCGGATGCGCTGGGAGCGTTCGCGCGGCGCATCGGACTAGCTTTCCAGCTGCTAGACGACGTGCTCGACGTCTCCGGGCCGGTGGAGCGCACCGGTAAGACACGGGGGACGGACCTGCTCGACGGCACCGTCACGCTGCCTCTGATCCTCGCGCGCGAGCGCGACGAGCGCCTGGCGGAGGTCGACCTCGCCTCCCTGGCGGGACCGGAGCAGGCGGGCGAGCTGTGCGAGCGGATCGCGGCCACCGGCGCTCTACGGGAGGCGCGCGAGCGGGCGCTGGCGCTCGTCGCCGAAGCGAAGGCGATGCTCCCGGAGATCCTCCCAAACGGCGGCGCCGCGCTGCTGGACTTGGTCGCGGACGCCGTGGTCGAGCGCTACCGCTGAGGGGGGTTCCGGTCGGCGGGGCCGGACATGTCCGGCGCGAACACACATGTGACTAATAAAGCGGTGCCGGTCGGCGTATACGCC
>JBOGYA010000475.1:0-1796 GCA_050696515.1 Solirubrobacteraceae bacterium | reverse complement strand
CCCAGCGCCACCACGCGGTGGAGCGTGCTCGATCGCACAGGCGAGTTCGAATGGCACGACCATCGCATCCACTGGATGTCGCCGCTGCTGCCGCCCGAGGTCAAGGATCAGGGCAAGCGCACGAAAATCTTCGAATGGCAGGTGCCGATCGCCGTGGGCGCGCGGCCGGCGACGATCGAAGGCCAGCTCTTCTGGGTGCCCGAGGAAGGCACCAAGACGCCGGCCGCGGCGATCGTGGCGCTGGTGGCGATCGTGCTGCTCGGAATGGCGCTGGTGCTCTTGGTGCGCAGGCGCCGAGGACCGAGAGCCCCCGCCACTCCGCTCACCCCCGCCTCCCCCACTCCGCCTGCTGACAGCTCCGGAGGCAAAGCGAGCGGCGAGCCCGGCGAGCCACGTGGAGAGGCATGGTGAACGCGGTGGCTCGCCACAAGCGTCTGAGGCCGGCGCGAAGCGGCCGGCGTGTGCGGGTGACCTGTGGCCTGATGGTCGCGGCGCTCGTCGGTGTCGCGTCGCTGGTGGGAGCGGGGAGCGCGTCCGCGCACGCGCAGCTGTTGGGGACCTCACCGCAGTCGGGCTCGACCGTGCAGCGGCAGCCCGCGGAGGTGATCTTCAAGTTCAACCAGAACGTCGGCGGAACGCTCGGCGCGGTGCGCGTCTACGACGCGCAAGGCAACGAGGTCGACAACCTCGCCGTGTCCCACCCCGACGGCCAGGAGCATTGGATGGGAGTTGGTCTGAAGCCGCACCTGCCCGACGGCACCTACACCGCCACCTACCGGGTCGTCTCCGCCGACACGCACATCGTCTACGGCGGCCTGGTGTTCAGCGTCGGGCACCCCGGCGCCGCCCCTAAGTTCACAGTCGCCGGGCTGATCGCCCGAAACCGCAGCGGCAAGGTCACCGAGGTCGCCTTCGGCGCGGTGCGCGGCCTCGACTACATCTCGATCGCGCTGCTGCTCGGCGGCCTGGCGTTCCTGCTCGTCGCGTGGCTCCCCGGCCTCGCGGCGGCCGCCGGCACCGACCCCAGCTGGAGGACGGCCTCGCGCGCGTTCGCCGGGCGCCTGCGGATGATGCTTGCGGCCGCGGTCGTGCTGGGGATCCTCGTGAGCGTGCTGGGGATCCTGCTGCAGGGCGCGAGCGCCGCGGGGGTGTCGCTGTGGAGCTCGCTGAAAGGGACGGTCATCGACAACACGCTGGGCAGCCGCTTCGGGCAGGTCTGGGGTGTCCGCGCGATCGACTGGGCGCTGCTCGGCGCGCTGCTGCTCGGCGCGCAGAAGGTTGGCCGTGGAACGTCCCCGGCGCTGGGAGCGGACGTGCGCTCGGCACCGCCGCGCTGGGTCCTCGCGCCGCTGGTCCTCGGCGCCGGCTACCTGGCGCTCACCCCCGCGCTCGCCGGCCACGCGAGCATCCAGAGCCCGGTGTGGGTCTTCTTCCCCTCCGATGCCCTGCACGTGCTCGCCGCGAGCGTGTGGGTCGGGGGGATCGCGTGCCTGCTGCTGGCGCTGCCGGCCGCGACCCGGCAGCTCGAGCGCCCAGACCGCAGCCGGCTGCTGCTGGCCGTGCTCGCAAGGTTCTCGCCGCTCGCGCTCGCCGCGGTGATCGCGATCGCCGTGACCGGCGTCGTGCAGGCGTACATCGACGTGCGCAGCGTCAGCGGCCTGCTGCACACCACCTACGGCGCGCTGATCCTCGCCAAGACGGCGCTCCTGCTCGCGCTGATCGGGCTGGGGTGGGTCAACCGCGGGCGGGTGCTCCCGGCGCTGAAGCGCCTCGCCGGCTCCGGCTCCCCCCCGGGC
>JBOGYA010000474.1:0-1811 GCA_050696515.1 Solirubrobacteraceae bacterium | reverse complement strand
ACGGGGACCATTAGCCCGGATCGTGCAGTAGGTGTGTGATGTGACTGTGATGGGCGGGGTGATGGTCGCTGGTGTGGTTGGTCAGGGTGGTCGGGCGGGTGGTGGGCGCGAGGGTGGCTGCGCGCGATGCTCGGCGAGCGGTCGGGGAGGTTTGCGGGCGGCGGTGATCGCGGCGGCGCCGCGGGAGGGTCTGCTGGGTGGTGGTGGCGGGGGCCGGCTGTCAGCCGGTCGCGGCTGGGAGGGTCTTGAGCTTCTGGAACGCGGCGAGAAGGTCGCTGGCCCACGGCCAGGTGTTCTGGAGGTGCAGCTTCGCTTGGCGGCCGTGGAACGCGAGTCGGGCAGCGACGTGGAGCAGCCGGTAACGCAGCCGTTTGGGTTCGGCGCCTGCGAGTTCGCCGTCGAGTGCGAGTGTCTGGGTCCAGATGATCAGGTCGTGCGCGAGCAGCACGATCTCCAGCCACACCTCGTTCAGTGCGAACGCCTTGAACGGGAACTTGGCCAGGCCGGTGTCCTTGTCGTCGCGGATGCGGTCCTCGACGTGCGCGTGCTGGCGGTGGCGACACTCGATGATCGCGATGTTCTCGCCGTCTTGGTCGGTGAGGATCGCCTGGAAGCGGTAGCCGTCATGGTCGGTGAAGCTCAGCTGCGCGCCGGGGTGCGGCCGCTCGCGCCGCACGATCAGCCTCGAGCCCTCAGGCCAGGAAGACAGCTCGACGCTGTCGGTGATCTCGGCGACCTCGCCGTTGGTCCGCTCGCTGCCGTCCCGCTCGAGCGCGGCGACCCACGCATCGGCGGGGACCTGGAGGATCGCCTGGCGGACCGGCCCGGTCAGCTCGTAGCCGACCGAGAAGCGCAGGTTCGCCTCGCGGCAGTAGTCCAGCAGCCCGTGCGTCGCGCCCGCAGAGTCGGCGCGCACCAGGATCTCGATGCGCTCGATGTACTCGGCCGGGATCTGCTCGAGCGCCAAATCCAGCACGGCGACATGGTCGGCAGCGGTGTTCGCGCCCGCGTTCCCAGGCCGCAGGATCCCCCCGAGCGCCTCGCGCGTCTCATCCGCATAGGCCAACAGCGGGAAGAACCCAAACCCGCCCTTGTAGGTTCCCGCGGCGCGCTCCTTCTCCGAATGGCTGGTGATCAGCGTCGCGTCAACATCGATCGTCAAGCGCTCCGGCGCGCCATGCAGCGCCCAGAACCGCCCGCGCGCCCGTGCATGCGCCGCCCGCAACGCCTCCAGCAACCCCGGCTCGCAGGCGACCCGATCGATCACCCGGAACGCGGTCGAGTCCGACGCCACCGGTCCGAACAGCGCCTCCTGATCGCGCACCGCCCCGAGATCGGACACGCACTCCCCACCGTCGGCCAGCATCACCGCCAGATCGCGGACCACCCGACCCGGATCATGCCCGCGACGCCGCTGCTTCAGCCCGGCGAGCCGCAGCGACAGCGCCTTCGTCAACCCGAGCCTATCGGCCACCCCCGCCAACAGCGCCGTGCCCGCATGCGACACCAACCCCGCTCCGTCCGCCGTCACATCTACCGTGAAAGAGCGTTCTCCACGCATCACCCGCAAGGTGACCTCCAAGCTCGGGATTCAGGACCTTCGACAAGCCCAAGAATCCCCGCTCCACCGGACACACCCGCGCCCCCGCCCACACGGGGTCGCGGGCGTTACCGCACGATCCGGGCTAGGTGCGTGGTTTTCCGGTGCTCGCACGAAGCGATTTGAGCCCGTTGGCGAGGTCTCCAAGCATGCTGTGACGGTGGCGCTCCTGGGCGGCGCGGAACGTCGCCCAAGCGGCCACGATCTCGTC
>JBOGYA010000473.1:0-1817 GCA_050696515.1 Solirubrobacteraceae bacterium | reverse complement strand
CGCGAGGCCGCCGGCGGCGTCGCGGGCGCGACCGGGCGGTCTACGATCGGCCTCGCGGGTGCCGGGGGAGCCGGCGCGCGCGGAGGCGCGGGGCGGGCGGGGTCCAAAACACGCGACGCCACCGCGGAGGGCATGGCGGCCGCGGCCACAGCCGCCACCGTCGCGGGCGCGACTCTGCTCGACTCCCCCTCCGCCGCGGCAGGCTCGTCCTCGGCCGCAACCGGCTCCTGTGAGTCATCGCCAGCAACCGAGGTCGAATCCTCCTCGGCCGTCGTGCTCGGCACGGGCTGCCGAGCGTCGCCGGGCTTCGACTCCTCCACCGGCTTCGGGTCCTCCACGGCCTGCGCAACGCCGGCCGCGGTCGCCGGCTGAACGGGAGCGTCCGGGCCGGTGGCCGTCGCCGCTGGCTGCGCTGTCGGCACGAACGCGGGCTGACCGGGTATAGGTACCCCGCGCACCCCGGCAGCCGTGGGGGCCGTGGCAACCGTGGGAGTCGCGGGGGGCTGCGCTGTGGGCACGGGCTGAGCTCCCACCGCTCGTGCAACCACTGGCGTGGTGCGAGCAGCCGGCTGGGTCACGCGCTGGACGCGAATCGCGGCCTCCGCGCTCACCCGTTGCTCCAGTTCCGCTGCGCGCTCGGGGGCGCGCCCCGCCCACTCGCGCAGGCGCTTGATCTCGCGCGCCTGCGCGAAGACGAGCAGCGAGAGGATCGCGATCCCCAGCAGGCCCGCGAAGACATCCAGGGTGCCAGCCTTGGTCAGGTTGCTGGAGAGCGCGAGCGCGAGCAGCGGTGCGGTCATTCCTCGCCAGAGTGTATGAGGGACAGAGGCGCCACCGACGCCGGTGTGGGCGTGGGGTGGGTGGGCGTGTCGTCTATGTGGCGGCGCGCCGCGGAGCTCAAGCCGGCGACCTTTGCGGCGAGGCCGGCCGCGTCGCCCTCCAGCACCAGCAGGTTGATCTCCGCGAACATCTCCTCCACCACCTCCGGCGCAAGCGGCTCGCGCTCGGCCAGCAGGATCTTCTCGGTGGAGGTCGCACGGGGGCGCTCGTAGGGGTTGAACAGCTCCTCGTGCAGCTTCTCCCCCGGCCGGCGCCCCACGATCTCGACCTCGATGTCGCGGTCGGGGTCGAGGCCGGAGAGCTCGATCATCGCCCGCGCGAGCTCCACGATGCGCACGGGCTCGCCCATGTCGAGCACCAGCACCTCCGCCGTGCGCGGGGCGCCCGTGCCGTTCCCGAACCGGCCGGCTCCTCGCTGCGGGAGCGAGCCGGCGCGGATGACCAGTTGGACGGCCTCGGGGATCGTCATGAAGTAGCGCGTCATGCGCTCGTCGGTGACCGTCACCGGGCCCCCGCGAGCAATCTGGCGGCGGAAGATCGGCACCACGCTGCCGGAGGAGCCGAGCACGTTGCCGAAGCGCACCGCCTTGTAGACGGTCGCCGCGAAGCGCGCGGCCGCGCCCTCCAGCGCGAGCTCGGCCAGCGCCTTCGAGGCCCCCATCACGGTCGCAGGGGCGACCGCCTTGTCGGTGGAGACCAGCACGAAGCGCGCCACCTGAAGCTCGCCGCACACGTGCGCCATCACGCGCGTGGCGATCGCGTTGTTGCGCACCGCCTCCACGGGGTTGGCCTCCATCAGCCCCACGTGCTTGTAAGCGGCGGCGTGGAACACCACGGTGGGGAGGTGCTCGGCGAGCACCTCGCGCATCCGCTCCTCCTCCTTGCAGTCGCCCAGTACGGCCGCCACCACGGTGGGCGGTACGTGGCGCTCGTCGAGCAGCTCGCGGTGGATCGCGAACAGGTTGTCCTCGGCGTGG
>JBOGYA010000472.1:0-1817 GCA_050696515.1 Solirubrobacteraceae bacterium | reverse complement strand
GATCGGTATCGGCCGTGACGGCGTAACTCGTCCTGCTACCGAACTCACCTGGACGCAACCCCCGCGGGCGAGTCGTCCAGCACCAGATACCACCCACCGGTTGCTCAACTCGCCTTGCCATCGGCCGTCCACCTACCCTATTCACTGCCCCTGGAACTCCCCGAGGATGACTCGCCGGAGAGCGGGCTCAGGGGTCATTCCGGAACACTGGCCCAGGTCAGAGTGCTGCTGCTCGCGGGCCTAGCTGAGTGCGGCACCCGACTCGCCGCTTCGACGAAACGCGCTGAGTCGGTCAGACTGGTTACGAGGGCCCCGTGGTGGTTGTGGTTGTGATGGTGGCGGGGAGTTGGGAGTTCGGCGAGAGCTGGGTAGGCCCGTTTTGCGGGTAGGGGTTGGGGGCGGTATAGGTTCTGCTGGTTCCGTCGTCGAAGTTGACGATCAGCTTGATCGTGTCCGTGCCGGTGATCGAGTCGTAGTCGGTGTAGAACGAGTTGTTCACGATCGGGATGTTGCGTGTGACTCCACTGATGTCAGCCTCGACCTGTTTGACGTTGTCGGCTACGAGCCCAAAGACGGCCAGTGGCCCCGGCGTTTGCGGGGAGTCGCCGCCCCAGGCGGCCCAGGCCACACTGTCGAGCGCGGGGTTGCTGGTCATCCAGGTGGGAAGGCAGATGCCGCCGCTGCCGGTGAGGAAGATGCAGGCGCTGCCGGAGTTGCCCTGGAAGGCGTAGAGCCCGATGCCGTTCGTGTTCCCGAGCGATAGCCCACTCTGCAGGAGGCGCAGTCGCTGCTCGGCCTGGCTCGCCGTGAGGCCGGTCGCGGCGGCTTCGTCGGCAAGCCCACCCTTCGGCAGGCTGGAGGGCCAGGCAACCGGCGGCAGCTTGTTCAGCGCCGACAGTCCAGCGGTGAAGCCGGGCGAGGGGCCGAGGTAGTGATAGGCGAGCGCCGACCCGGCGCCGAGGACGGCGAGCACCGTGACGCTGACGACGATGGCCATGCGGCTCCGCCAAGAGCGCATCCGGGCGAGCCCGTGCAAGCGCCGCTGTCCCGCCGGATGGCGCTGAAGCTTGACTGGCTGAACCCGCGCGAAAGGGGCAAGCAGCTCGCGAATGATGTCGTCGCCGTGGTTGAGGTCGATTCCAGGGGTCATTGCGTTTTCTCCTCGTCCGAGAGGGTGGTGGGCTGGCGACCGGCGGCGGAGATGAGGCGGGCCTTGGCCCGCGCAAGCCGCTGGCGCACGGCCTCAGGTGTGCGGCCGGTCATGGCGGCAAGCTCCGTCGCCTCGAATCCGTGCATGTAGCGCAGGATCAGCAGTGCGCAATCGTCGGGGTCGAGCGTGCGCTGCAGCAGGTCGCGCAGGGTGAGCAACTCAAGATCGTCGCGCTCGCTCGGCTCCGGACACTGAATGAGACGTTCGAGCACAGCCCGGAAGCGGCGGCGTCTGCGCAGCGCGGCTAAGGCACGATTGCGCGCGATTCCGAACAGCCACGCCTCCGGATTCTCGATCTCGCCAAGCTGGCCGCTGCACCGGAACGCCTCATAGAAGGTGTCTTGGAGGAGATCCTCGGCAAGCGCCCGATCGCCGACCATCTGCGCCAGGAACCGGCCGAGGCGCAGCTCGCAGGCGTGGAAGAGACGCTCGATAGCCTCGCTGGAAGCCGAAGACGCCATAGCGCCGGGCTCGCGGTCTAGCGGCGACTCGCTGCCTCGCTCAACGGACTCCACATGCGCGCCAATCTCGTTCATCTACAAACACAGGTGCCGATCGAGCATCGAGCGTGACGAACACGCCAATCATGCCCAACCCTCAGGGGCAT
>JBOGYA010000471.1:0-1831 GCA_050696515.1 Solirubrobacteraceae bacterium | reverse complement strand
GCACCGCGGCGGTGGGGTAGCAGCCTGGGTTGGCGACGATCGTCGCGGCGGCGATCCGCTCGCTGTGCAGCTCGGTGAGGCCATACACCGCCTCCCCCAGCAGCTCGGGCCGGGGGTGGGCGCCGTACCAGCGCTCGTAGGTCGCGAGGTCGGAGAGACGGAAGTCCGCGGAGAGGTCCACCACGCGCACTCCACGCTCGCGCAGCGCCCCCACGGTGGGTGCAGCCGCCGCGTGGGGATAGGCGACCACTGCGGCATCGAGGCCGCCGCCATCCGGGTCGAGCTCCTCGATCGTGAGCGGCACGCGGTAGCGGGGGTAGAGCTCGTCCAGGCGCCGCCCGACCTCCGAGCGCCCGGTGACGCCGGCCAGCTCGAAGCGGGGGTGGCGCCACAACAGGTGCGCCGCGAGCGCCCCCGCGAAGCCGGTCGCCCCGGCGACGAGTACCCGGGGCGAGCCGGGGGCGAAGCGCTGCCGGGAGCTCTCACCGGCGGGGATGCCCTGGGGAGCGTCCTCAGCCACGCAGCTCACCTCCGAGCCGCTCACCCAGCGCCGCCACGATCCGCTCGCGCACCGGCGCGACGTCCTCGTCGGCGAGTGTGCGGTCACCCGCGCGGAAGGAGAGCGCGAGCGCGAGCGAGCGCGTTCCCGCTCCCACCTGCGGACCCTCGTAGACATCGAACACTCGCGCGTCGGCGAGCAGCTCGCCCGCGGCCGCGCGCACGACGTCGAGCGCCGCCGCGGCCGGCACCTGCCGCGGGAGCACCACCGCGAGGTCGAGGCGCAGCGCGGGAAAAGAGATCAGGTCGCCGTACCTACGGGACTCGCCACTACGCACCGCGGCGGCGGTCAGCTGGTCGAGGTCGAGCTCCATGACGGCCGCTCCCTCGAGGTCACGCTCGGCCACGAGTGGATGCAGCTCTCCCAGCCAGCCGATCGGCTTCCCCCCCATCAGCACCTCCGCGGCGCGGCCGGGGTGCAGGAAGGGATGGCGCTCGACCCCCGGGCGGCACTCCACGGACACGCGCAGCGCGGCGGCGAGCGCTTCGAGCACCCCCTTGACCGCGTACAGGTCCGCGCGCGGCGGGTCGGGCGCCCGCCAGGTGGGAGGCGCGGTGCGGCCGCTTAGCAGGACACCCACCGCGCGGTGCTCCTCGATGGGCGGGCGGGCGCTCTCATCCCGCAGGGCATCTCCCCCTGTGGCATCTCCCCCTGTAGCACTCGCCGCGCCGCTCCCGGCGCCGTCCCGCGAGACCGAAGGCGTGGCGGGACGGCCGAACACCGTGCCCACCTCGAAAATCCGCAGGTCCACGGTCTCGCGTGCCGCGTTGTGCGCGGCGCTGTCGAGCAGCGAGCCGAGCAGCGTGGTGCGCAACAGCGCGTGCTCCTCCGAAAGGGGGTTCTCCAACGCCACCGCGCCCGCCCTGCGTGGATCGTCTTCACTCAGGCGCAGGCGCCGCAGGGACTCGCGCGAGGTGAAGGTCCACCCCACCGTCTCGTACAGCCCGCGCCCCACCAGCGCGTCCACCGCGCGGCGGCGCAGGCGCTGCTCGTGCGAGAGCAGGCCCGCGGGGCGGTGGCGAGGCAGCGTGGCGGGCAGCCGCTCCAAGCCGTCGATGCGGGCGACCTCCTCGATCAAGTCGGCCTCGCGCGTGACGTCCGCGCGGCGCACGGGTGGCACGGTGACGTCGAGACCGTCGGGGGCCTGCTCGGTGTGGAAGTCGAGCGCGTTCAGGATCTCGACCTGGCGCGCGCGGGGCACGGGCACGCCGAGGATCGCCTCCACGCGCGCCTCGCGCAGCGGCAGCGGCGGCGGCTCGGCCGGCCGGCCGG
>JBOGYA010000470.1:0-1839 GCA_050696515.1 Solirubrobacteraceae bacterium | reverse complement strand
CTCCACCGTCAACTGGCCCCAAGCGCTCACCGCCGCCGCCGGCGGGCAGCTCGGGGCGCTCCTCGAACTCACTTCTCCCGCCGGCGCGCTCGCCTCCTACCAGACCGCCCTCAACGAAGTCGCCGCCACGCTTGCCGGCACCGTCAACGAACTGCACACCGCCACCCCCTTCTTCAAAGGCGCCACTGCCGCCACCCTCGAAGTCGCCGTCACCCCCGCCGAAGTTCAGACCTCCACCGCAGGGACCGCCGGCGCCAACGACGTCGCGCTGGCGATCGCCGGTCTGCGCGGCGGCGCCGCCGATCAGCGCTACGCCGCGCTCGTCGAGCTCCTCGGCTCCGGCGTGCAGAACGCCAAGGCCAACCAAACCAATTCGCAGGCCGTCCTCACCGCCGTTTCGGGCCAGCGCCAGGCGGTCTCCGGCGTGTCACTCGACGAAGAAATGACCAACCTCATCACCTTTCAGCGCGGCTACCAAGCCTCCGCGCGGGCGCTCACCGTGATGGACGAAATGCTCGACACCCTCATCAACCACACCGGAATCTGACCCGATGAGCAATCGCATCACAACCGACATGGTGATTGGCTCCACGCTCGCCGACCTCAACGCCTCCCAGGCCGCGATGGCCCGCACCGAGGCCGAACTCTCTTCCGGCCGCTCGATCAACGAACCCTCCGACAATCCCTACGGCGCCTCCCAGGCGATCGCCCTGCAGAGCGCCCTCGACGGGCTCACCTCCTATGAAAAGAGCGCCCATGACGGGATCTCCCGGATGAACACCGCCTCCAGCGCCCTCGCCTCCATCGAGTCCCAGGCGCAGCGCGTGCGCGAACTGGTCCTCGAGGGAGCCAACGGGACCTACAGCCCCTCCGACCTCGCCGACATCGCCAACGGCGTCGAACAGCTCACCGAAGGGATCAAGCAGGACGCCAACACACAGTACGCCGGTGAGTACGTCTTCTCCGGCACTCTCACCAACACGCGCCCCTACCCGCAGGGCCCGGAAGACGAATACGCTGGCAACGCCGCCACCATCGCCCGCGCGCTCGGACCCGGCAGCACCGTCAACGTCGCCCTCAACCTCTCCACCGTGCTCGGCAACGGCCAGGGCGCCGCCGACGGCAAGCTGCTCGACACGCTGCGCACGATCGCCCAGAACCTCCGCGAAGGCAGCCCCGCCGCCGTCGAAGCGCTCCGCACCACCGACCTACACAACCTCGACACCAACCTCACCTCCCTCGCAGGCCTGCAGGCCGAAGGGGGCGCCGTCACCGACCAGCTCAACATCGCCCTCAGCCGCATCCAGTCGCTGCAGACCACCAACACCGAGCAGCTCTCGAACGTCCAGGACGCCAACATCGCCAAGGTCTCGATCGAATACGCAAACGAGCACGCCGCCTTCGAAGCGGCCCTGCACGCCGGCGCCTCCATCGTGCAGGAGTCACTGCTCGAATTCCTCCACTAAACCGTGCCCACGCCCACCATCACCTGTGAGAGCTCCCGTTTCGGGGCGCTCGAGATCCCCACCGACGAGGTGCTCCAGTTCCCCCTCGGGCTGATCGGCCTCGGGGGAGTGCGCTACGCGCTGCTCGACCGCAACCCTGGCAGCGGCTTCCACTGGCTGCACTCCCTCGAAGACCCCCACCTCGCGCTACCCGTCGTTGACCCCCGCCGCTTCTTCCGCCCGTTTGCCCTGGAGCTCTCCGCCGAGGACCGCGAGCGGATCGGCGCCCCCGACCCGGCGGCCGCGCAGGTGTACGTCACGGTGCGTACCGCCCCCGACCCCGCCGACACCCTCGTCAACCTTCGCGCCCCCCTTGTCGTGTGGGAGCGCCGCG
>JBOGYA010000469.1:0-1849 GCA_050696515.1 Solirubrobacteraceae bacterium | reverse complement strand
GGTCAACACCTCGGCCTCGGGTCTCGACCCCTAAATCTCGCAGGCGAACGCCTGGATCCAGGCCCACCGCGTTGCGGCGCTGCGCCACCTCCCGCTGGCCACGGTGAACGGGCTGATCTCCAAGTACACATCCGGGCGGGGCCTCGGCTTCTCCGGCGAGGAAGGCGTGAACGTGCTCGAGCTGAACCTGGCACTCGACCGCCTGACCGGAGGGACGCGCTGATGTCCACGATCCCCGCCGCCCGCGAGCGCCGCGCGGTGTCGCTGTTCCAGCGCGAGATCGTCGTGCGCGCGCTGATCGACAGCTTCAAGAAGCTCGACCCGCGAGTGCAGGTCCGCAACCCGGTGATGTTCGTCGTGGAGATCGGCTCGGTGATCACGACAGTCACCTGGCTGATCCAGGCGTTCGGCGGCAAACCGCTGGGAGGCGGCGACGAGCCGGCGTGGTACACGTTCACGATCGCCGTGTGGCTGTGGCTGACGGTCGTGTTCGCGAACATGGCCGAGGCGTTCGCCGAGGGCCGCGGCCGCGCGCAGGCCGACACGCTGCGCTCGATGCGCAAGGAGACGGTCGCCAAGATGCAGGACGGCACCACCATGCCCGCCTCCGAGCTGACCCGTGGCGACATGGTGGTCGTGGAGGCGGGCGAGCTGATCCCCGGCGACGGGACCGTGACGGAGGGGATCGCGACCGTGGACGAGTCGGCGATCACTGGCGAGTCCGCCCCGGTGATCCGCGAGTCCGGCGGGGACCGCAGCGCGGTGACGGGCGGCACGCGCGTGACCTCCGACCGGATCGTCGTTGAAATCACCCAGGAGCCCGGGCACTCGTTCCTGGACCGCATGATCGCGCTGGTGGAGGGCGCGGCGCGGCGCAAGACGCCGAACGAGATCGCGCTCAACATCCTGCTCGCGGCGCTGACGCTGATCTTCATGATCGTGGTGGCGACGTTGCGCCCGTTCGGGCTGTTCGCCGGCACGGCGATCTCCGAGACGACGCTGATCGCGCTGCTGGTCGCGCTGATTCCGACGACGATCGGCGCGCTGCTGTCGGCGATCGGGATCGCGGGCATGGATCGCCTCGTGCGCCGCAACGTGCTCGCGCTCTCCGGCCGCGCGGTGGAGGCCTCCGGCGACGTGGACGTGCTGCTGCTCGACAAGACGGGCACGATCACGATCGGCAACCGCCTCGCCTCGGAGTTCATCCCGATGCCGGGCGTGCCCGAGTCCGAGCTCGCCGAGGCGGCGCAGCTCTCCTCGCTGGCGGACGAGACGCCGGAGGGCCGCTCGATCGTGGTGCTGGCCAAGCAGTACGGCATCCGCGAGCACGACATGAGCACGTTGAACGCCACGTTCGTGCCGTTCACCGCGCAGACGAGGATGAGCGGAGTCGACTACGACGGCCAGCAGTTGCGCAAGGGCGCGGGCGACTCGATCGTCGAGTTCGTGAAGCGGGAGGGCGGCTCGCCGCCGCCGGAGTTGCAGGCGCAGCTCGACCGCATCGGCCGCGAGGGCGGCACGCCGCTGGCGGTCTCGCGCGATAGCCAGGTGCTCGGCGTGATCTACCTGAAGGACACGATCAAGGAGGGCATGAAGGTCCGCTTCGAGCAGCTGCGGGCGATGGGCATCAAGACCGTGATGGTGACCGGCGACAACCGCCTGACGGCGGCGAAGATCGCCGAGGAGTCCGGTGTGGACGACTTCCTCGCCGAAGCGACCCCCGAGGCGAAGCTCGCGCTGATCCGCGAGCAGCAGCAGGACGGGCGCCTCGTGGCGATGACGGGTGACGGCACCAACGACGCGCCGGCGCTCGCGCAGGCCGACGTGGGCGTGGCGATGAACACGGGCA
>JBOGYA010000468.1:0-1873 GCA_050696515.1 Solirubrobacteraceae bacterium | reverse complement strand
GCGCGCCCGCGCGCTCCCCGGCGCCACGGCGGGCGCGGTGGCGGTGCTCGTGCTCGCCGCCTTCGCCACGGCGGGCCTGCCGATCGACACCCGCTACGCCTTCCTCGCCGCCGCCATCCTCTGCGTCTTCTGCGGCGCCGCCCTCTGCGGCTGGGCGGAGCTGCCCCGCGGAGACCCCCGCCGGCGCTGGTGGCGGGCAGCCGCCGCCCTCGCGCTCGTGGCGCTGGCCGTCTCGGCGCCCGCGCAGTACCGCACCGACCACCGCGAACTCGACGCGCTCGCGCGCCAGCAGCAGGCCCAGGACGACCTCCTCGCGCTCGTCCACGAGGGCGCCGTGACCGCCCGCTGCGAGCCGATCGGGGTGCCCAACCACGCGCCCATCCCGCTGCTCGCGCTGTGGCTGCGCACTCCCCCCGCCGCCGTCGTCAGCGCACAGGTGCAGACGATCGCCCACGGCACCTACGTGGCCCCCGCCACCGCGGAGGTCCGGCGCGACTACATCCTCGACCGCAACGACCCCCACCCCCGGCCGGCTGCCGTGCCCCCCGGCTTCACCCCCACCCACACCAACCGCTCGTGGCTGATCTACCAGCGGTGTGCTCCCGAGGGAGGTGGTGGGTAGGGGGAGATCGTCCACGCGGGTGAGCGAGCCTCCGAGGCGCGTGGGCGCGGGGCCTCCATGCCCCGCGACGGGAGCGGGCCGCCCCACCCCCGCAGGGAACGGACCGTGCACCCCCCGTCGAAGCTCTACCCCGCCCGCCGGTCGCCACCCGCGGCTCCGGATCGGGAGCTCCCGCTGCGCCTGCCGGGGATCGCTTAAGGCTGCTTCCTTCCGGACCTGACCTGGTTCACAAGCCGACACCGCGCGGGACCCGAGCCATCGACGCCCCAAGCGGCGGAGCGACCGGAGCGAACACCCCTCGGGGGGGGATTCAGCCCCGCTAGAGCGGATTGCGGGTGCAGGGCACCGCTACCTCCCCGCCTAGCACGGTCCGCCCTCGATCCTAGCGCGTGGCGGACTGCACCACAAACGCGTCGCCTTCCGTTAGGCTGCGCCCCGTGAACCTTTCCACCCACCTTCCCTCCCGCCTCGGCCTCGGCCTTGGCCTCGCGACGCTCGGCGCCGCCGCGCTGATCGCCGGCTGCGGCTCCAGCAAATCCAGCACGATTGGCGTCGGCGACGAGTCCTCCGCCGCGAACGCCGCCATCGAACACACGACCACGCCCACCACCGGCACGACCCCCACCAGCGGCCCGCTCTCCACCGAGCCCACGATCGCGACCCCCAAGGGCCCCGCTCCGAAGACGCTCGTCACCAAGGAACTCGTCAAAGGCACCGGCGCCGAAGCGAAGGCCGGCGAGTCGGTCACCGTCAACTACGTCGGCGCCCTGTACAAGAACGGGAAGGTGTTCAACGCCTCCTGGGAAACCAAACAGCCCTTCACCTTCACGCTCGGGCAGGGCCAGGTCATCCCCGGCTGGGACAAAGGCGTCGCCGGCATGCGCGTCGGGGGCCGGCGTGAACTGGTCATCCCCGCCGAACTCGCCTACGGCAAACCCGGGCGGCCTCCCACGATCCCGCCCAACGCACCGCTCATCTTCATCGTCGACCTGCTCTCCACCTAGAGGGTGGCCCAGTCAGGGCTCCCCGTCACGCCGCTCCGTTTCGCCCGTCTCGCCGCGATGGCGCTCGCAGCGGGCGCTGTCGCGGCGGGGGCCACGGGCTGCGGGGGGCACCACCCCCGGCCGGCCGCGTTGCGGCTGGAGCGCGCGGACCTCGTGCTCCTCGCGCACGCCCTCCAGCGCTTGGAGGCCCCCACCCACAGCGAGGTCGCCGCGGCGCGCGCCGTGTGGCCCGTGCTCGCCAACGGGC
>JBOGYA010000467.1:0-1873 GCA_050696515.1 Solirubrobacteraceae bacterium | reverse complement strand
TCGTTGCCGTCATAGAACAGCTGTGAGGGATCCTCGATGATCACCGGCGGTTCCGTCGTGCTCTTGACGTCGATCAGGTACTGGCACGTGGTGTCCTCGCCGATCGCGGGGCACTGCGTGAACGGCGGGGTCGTCGGCCCCGCCGGCGGGCCCTGCGGGGAGCCCGAGGCGGCGGCGCCCGGCGCGAACGCCAGGAGCCCCAGAAGCGCCGCGGCCGCGATGCCGGCGCCCGTCCGTGCTCGGCTCGAGCGGGCGCGCCGCCCAAGCCGATCTGCCTGTCTCGATGGGAGTCGCTCACTGACGGTCGCACTGCTCCTCATTGCCTACCTCCTTGCGTCTCCGGCCTGGGGGAGGGCCGGCGACATCGCCATTTGTGCCCGACAGGCTATACGGTCGAGCACCCGGAAGAGCCGGGGTGGACGCCTGGTGGACGCAGGGCCACGCGGCGCCGCTGCGCGAGGTGCGGGGCGCTACTCGATCCCCGCGCGCAGCGTCGCCTCGAAGTCCGTCTTCGGGATCGGCCCGACGCACGGCGTGCTCGCCCCAGCCGCGCGGTAGCGCTCAAGCCCGGCGCGCACCGCGGAGGCGTCGCCGACCGCGGTGAGCTGGCCGAGGAACCGCTCGGAGATCGCCGCTTCCATCTGCCCGACATCCCCGGAGGCCGCGTCGTACCCCTCGATCTCCGCGCCGAAGCCGGAGCGTTCGAGCATCGCGCGGTAGAAGGGCAGGCTGAAGTAGGGCAGCAGGTCGCGGCGCATCGCCGCGTAGGCGCCCGCGGGGTCCTCGAGCACCGCGGCGGGCACCGCGGGGACGATGTCGAAGCCCTTCAGCGTGCGCCCGGCGCGCTCGCGTCCCGCGGTCACCTCGGGGATCACCACGTCGCGGATGTAGTCGGGGCAGCACAGCCACAACAACACCCCGTCGGCGACCTCCCCGGCGAGGCGCAGCATCGCGGGGGAGAGGGCCGCGACGTAGATCGGCAGCTGCGGGCGCGGATCGAGGCCGACGAGGCGGAAGCCCGTGCGCCACTTCTCGCCCGCGGGAGGGTCCTCGCCGCGCAGGATCGCGCGCACGATCGCCACGTACTCGCGCATCTCGTGCACCGGACGATCGATCGTCTGCCCGTGCCAGCTCTCGACCACCACGCGGTGGGAGACGCCGAGGCCGAGCGTCAGCCGCCCGCCGGAGAGCTCGTCGATCGTCGCCGCCGTTTGGGCCATCGTGACGGGGGTGCGGGTGTAGATCGGCACCACCCCGGTGCCCACCCTGATCTCGCTCGTGGCCATCGCGTAGGCGGTCAGCACCGTCAGCGACTCCCGGCCCGCGATGTGAGTCACGTACACCGACTCGTAGCCGAGCGACTCGGCGAGCTTGACCCGCTCGATCGCGCCCTCCATCGTGCGGCCTGGGGAGATGAAGCAGCCGGTGCTCACGCGCGCAGCATAACCGCCCCCGCTCAGATTGAGCATCCACCTCCTGACGTTCGAGAGCCAAGCTAGACAAGGACACAGGGAGCGTGGCGTGCTATGCACGCGAGCGACCGAGGACGCAGTATCGCGCCGGCTATCGGACGTCAGGTCAGCGCTTGAGCATGACGTAAACCAGGCTCAGCGCGAAGCCGATCTGCCCGAACGCCAGGGCGGTGCCGAGGTTCACGGCGCCGAGCGCCCCGGCCAGGGCGGAGGCCACCGCGAACGCTCCGAGCATCGTCAGCAGGTCGCGCGCCATCAGTCGAGCTTGCCTTCGAGGATGGCCACCATGGCCCCGGGCATCGTCAACGGATCGCGCGTCATCAGCCGGACATCTTGCCTGCAAGGGCGGCCGCGAGCGCCGCCTCGTCCAGCGCGGGGTCCTGCTCGGCCAGCCACCGCTC
>JBOGYA010000466.1:0-1877 GCA_050696515.1 Solirubrobacteraceae bacterium | reverse complement strand
GCTCCTGGGTGATCCCGCCGAACGGGAGCTTCACGCGGATCATCTGCACGTCCGGCTGGCGCTGCCCGTAAACCCCCTGCTTGAGGCGGAACTTGATGAACTCGTCCTCGGGGGTCTGCCCCTCCAGGTACTTCGTAGCCTCGGTCTTGAAGTCGTCGAACTCCCGCTGCAAGATCGGGATCACGTGCCCCGGCACGTTCTGCAGGACCTCCGGGTCCTCCAGGGTGCCGCGGGGGGCGGGGGGTACGGCGGTTGGCTCCATCGGCGAAACCTCCTGATCCGGGCTTTCTCGGGCTGCTGTCGGTGTGAGCGGGCGGCTGTTGGGGCGGGCGAAGCTGAGTTGGTCCTAAAGCCTAGCGGCTTTTGGGTATTTATCCAGCGCGCCTCTCCAGGGATTCAATCCCAGGGATGCGGGTCACCCCAGGAGGCGGGCCACTCGTCCTCGCGCCCCACGCATTCGAGCATCGACGCTCGTGTCCACAGGTCGCGCCGCTCCCGCGGCGGCGCCGGCCGGGGCGCCGTGTCTCTCATGAACCGCTCCAGCGCCGCCACGATTGCCGCCGCCTCCTGAGGCGAGGCGTTCGGCGCGATCAGCTCCAGCTGCGGACGGCGATTGACCATCGGCCACAGTGTAGGCGCCGGGGTTGGGGGTGAGGCCGAGGCGGCGCGCTCGCAGGTGCCGGGCAGCACAGGTCATCGGCCCATGTGCCGACGCGCTGGGCGTACAGCGCTACCGCCGAAGAACCTCGGCGGCGAAGTTCACCAGGTTGCTCGCTTGTCGCAATGCAGACTTGAGGTCCTGGCCGGCAACGTCGAACAGCCCGTAGTGCGCCTCGTCCTTGAGGTTGACCAGACGAATAAGTGAGTTGGCTGCCTGCTTTCCGCCTGGTACGACCTGCTCCAGGAGCGATGCCGCTTCGCGGTGATCCTGCCCTCGCGACCGTCGGCCGTGCGCCTTGCAGCAGGCTGCATCCGACGCGGCGATCCCCGCCAGCACAGCCAACGCAGCAGCAGGACTGGCGTACTCGATGTCCTCGCCTTCACCGGCAGCGAGCTCTGCGACCTCGAGGAACTTGCGCGCGTGACGCAGGCGGATGGCGGCGTCTGCGTCGGAGCACGGTTGTGTGCGTCCGGAGCCGGCCGGGCTCATGCTGTTCCCAGCAGAATGGGGATCTCCGACCCGCTCAACACGATCGCATCTGAGCGAAGCTGACCGACGATCGGCGGCTCGTCGGCACGCAGCCGCGCGAGTTGCGACTCGGCGACCTCCACGACGCCGGCATGGTTGCCCGTCCACCGTCCGATCTGACTCGAGAGATCGTCCAGCTGCGCGCGCCACGAGGGTTCATCCTCGTCGATGCCAGAAGGGCGAACCACGAACAGGTCGATGTCGCTGCGGGTTCCCCCGTCGCCGCGCGCGGTTGAACCGAACAACGAGACATGTACAGGAGCGACCCGCCACGCGCCGAGCGCACGGCGGATTCGGTTGAACAGCTCCTCGCGCATCCCTGCAAGGATGTCGACCGCCGGCGCTGCCAAGTGCTCGCGGTTCAGTGCGAACAGATACCCCCGACCGACTTCGACTCGGTGCACGAGACCATGCTCGGTGAGTCTGTTGAGCACGGCCAGGACCCCGCTGTGAGAGGTTCTGCCAGTCAGGAGTGAGACCTCGCGACCGGTCAGGCCCCTGGTGGTGCCTGCGAGCACTCGCAATACCTCGCCATCTAGCCTGGGGCAAATCGCTGCGTAAGGGCGCGCAACGTCCATATGGACACTTTACCGTCCATATGGACGTGTTTCAAGCCATATGGACCCTACAGCGGGATGTTCCCGTGCTTGCGCTTGGGCCCCGGCTCGCGCTTGGTTTGGAGCGTGCG
>JBOGYA010000465.1:0-1888 GCA_050696515.1 Solirubrobacteraceae bacterium | reverse complement strand
AGCTATGAGGCGCTGTTCGGGCTGCTCGCCGTGTCCGGGATGCGGATCGGCGAGGCGATCGCGCTCGGGCGGAGGGCGTCACACTTTCTGTGTAAGCGCTGTGGTTACGGTAACAGGTTCTCCTTGAGTGTCAACTAGTGACACTTAGATTGCAGTGTCAGGTACGCGGTCACCGAAGTGGATGCGGAACGCGATCAGGGCTGCGCTCCAGTTGTAGGTGTGGCGCCACTTGCGCTGGGCGCGGGTGATCGCCAGGTACAGCAGCTTGCGGGCGGAGTCTTCGCCGGGGAAGCTGCCGCGGGTCTTGATGATCTTGCGGATCTGGCGGTTGAGCGCTTCAATCGTGTTGGTGGTGTAGACCGCGCGGCGCAGCTCGGGCGGGAAGGCCAGGAAGGGGACGATCCGCTCCCAGTTCTCGGTCCAGGCCGCCGAGATCATCGGGTACTTGGCGTCCCAGGTCTCGGCGAAGGCCTCGAGGCGGTCCCAGGCGGCGTCGCGGTCTGGGGCCGTGTAGATCTTCTTCAGGTCGGCGGCGACGGCGCGGCGGTCGCGGTAGGGCACGAACCGCAAGGCCGCACGCACGGCGTGCACCAGGCAGGTTTGCACCCACGCCTGGGGGTAGACGGCCTCGATCGCGTCGGGGAAGCCGGTCAGGCCGTCCACGCAGCAGACCAGGACGTCTTGGACGCCGCGGGTCTTCAGATCGGTGAGGACCGCTAGCCAGAACTTGGCGCCCTCGGTGCGTTGAAACCAGATCCCGAGCACGTCGCGGTCGCCCTCGAGGTTGACGCCGATCGCCAGGTAGCAGGCCATGTTGCGGATCGCGTTGCCGTCGCGGATCTTGACCACCAGCGCGTCCAGGTACAGGATGGGGTAGATCGCCTCCAACGGCCGGGCCTGCCAGGCTTTGGCGTCGTCCAGCACGCCGGCGGTGACGCGGCTGACGGTCTCACGGCTGACGCCGGGCCCGTAGAGATCGGCCATGTAGGTCTCGATCTCGCGCGTGGTCATCCCGCCCGCGTAGAGCGCGACGATCTTCTCGTCCAGCCCGGCCAGGCGCCGCTGGCCCTTTTTGACCAGTTCGGGCTCAAACCGGCTGCGACGGTCCCTGGGCGTGCTGATCCGGACCGGGCCATTGTCGGTCAGCACCGTCTTCGGGGTGCCGCCGTTATGCGAGTTCCCCGCGCCCCCGGGCGGCGCCTGCCCGGCCGGGAAGCCGAGATACCCGTCCAGCTCCTCAGACAGCGCGCGCTCGATCACCCGGCGCGTCAGATCGCCCAGCACCCCCTCAGACCCCAGGATCTCTGACTCGCCGCGCTTGCCCGCGATCAGCCCGCCGATCATCGCGTCGACCAGCCGCTCGGTGGCCTGCTCGCCCAGCTCGCCGTCGGCGAGGCCGTCAAGCAGCGCTTCGCCCAACTCCCGACGCTCGGTCTCGCCCAACCGCCCGACCGCTGACTTCCATCGCCGCTGGTCGACCGCGGCCTCGACCAGCTCCTCGCTGATCCCCGAACCGCTCCTCCCGAGCACCGCCTCGACCAGCCGCTCGCTCTCATCCAGCCGGCGCTGTCGAGAACTCGACGGGGGCGCGGTCGGCTCGCCTAGCGGCTCCCCGCCCGCGCCATACCGATCAAGAACATCTCGCTCAACCAACTTCTCTCTTGTCTTTGATGAAGGCATGGGTTCTCCATTCGCTCATGCCTTACACAGACCTTGTGACGTTCCCCGTTCGCGCGCACTGGATCGTGCTGCGCCGCTACCGCCGCCGCAGCCAGCAAGCGCCGCTGAACCTCGGGGACCTCGGCCGCGCAAAGGCCGAGTTGACCAGCGCCAACGCGTTCCTTGACTGGCTCACCGATCGCGGCTGCGAACTCGAGCAGTGCACACA
>JBOGYA010000464.1:0-1910 GCA_050696515.1 Solirubrobacteraceae bacterium | reverse complement strand
GCGCTGGCTCACGTATACAGCGAGCCAGCGTTCACGACCGGCGAGGGAGGCTGATCGCTGCACAGCACCACCATCAGGTTGCTCACCATGCTGGCGGTCCGCTCCTCGTCGAGCGACACCACGCCCTTCTCGTTGAGGCCGTCGAGCGCGAGCTCGACCATCCCCACGGCGCCCTCGACGATCCGCGAGCGGGCGGCGACGACGGCGTTGGCCTGCTGGCGGCGCAGCATCGCCTGGGCGATCTCCGGCGCGTAGGCGAGGTGGGAGATCCTGACCTCCACGATCTCGACTCCGGCGATCGCGACCCGCGCAGCGACCTCGCGCGACAGTTCAGCGGCGACGGCGTCGGTGGAGCCTCGCAGCGATGTCCCCCGACCGGTGGTGTCGTCGTAGGGATGGCTGGTGGCGACATGGCGGAGCGCCGACTCGGCCTGCACGGAGACGAAGCCGATGTAGCTCTCGACCGCGTAGGTCGACTTGGCGGTGTCGACGACCTGCCAGACCACAATCGCGGCGATCTCCACGGGGTTGCCATCGGCGTCGTTCACCTTCAGGTGATTGGTCTCGAAGTTACGAACCCGGGTGCTCACCCGTTTGCGGAGCGGCAGAACCCACCAAAAACCGGGGCGGACGACGGTGCCGACGTAGCGGCCGAAGAACTGGACCACCGCAGTCTGCCCAGGCGTCACGATCTCAAGCGAGGTGATGACCACGACGAAGGCGACGATCGGCAACCACAGCAGCCCGCTGCCGTCTTCGGCGGCAACCACCGCGCCGGCGACACACGCGGCGAGCGCCACCACCCCCAGCCAGCCGCTGACGGCTACGGCTGGTCGCTGCGCGATCTCGACGCGGGCCCCCTGGTGCCCGACGGGCCGTGGGTCAGTCGATGGCTCGGTACTCATGCCGTGCTCCTTTCTGGGGAAAGTGATACCAAATTGATATCATATTTTTAGACGGCTTACAAGACCGCGCGAGACCAAGTCCCGCCGGCAGCTAGCGCTCCGGCCACCTTGACCAAGGTGCCAAGCTGCCCATCCCACACGCCGACGAACGCGTTTGATCGACGCTTAGTCGACGAGGCCCACCAGCGGGCCAACCTGGCAAAAAGCCCCCCGCGCGGCGTTCTCTGACACTCGTCGGAAACCGCTGATTTGCAGGGATCTTTAGGAATGGAGCTAGGGGGACTCGAACCCCCGACCTCCTGGGTGCGATCTGTGCTGTGGCGGAGCCGCCCGGGCGATTTTTTAGCTCCAATACAGGGTTTTCGTGGGGTTAGCGATCTGGCCAGAACTCGAAAATATGGGTCGATTTGTGTCCATATCGGGGGTTTTGGGCACGAAAATGGGGCTTGTGCCCAATCGAATTCGAGGCCCTGCACCGGGCGCACCGCGCTCCCTGCCCGGCGATACCGGAGACGAGAGCTGCAGCTGCGCCCGGTGGCTATCAGTAGCCCGCGCGGCGGCGGCGGGCGCGGGTGCTCGTTAACCGCGCCTGTCGTGTGCAGCGTCGCGACGTTCGGCGGCAGCGCTGCGAACCCGCCGTCCCGTGTGAGGAAGTCCGTGACGTGGTTCGTCAGCAGCGTGGCGGCGTGTACGGCGTCGTAGGACTGGAATCCGTATTCCTGCATCAGCCTGGGCGCATCCGGCGCGACATCGTGTATCTCGACTCGTGACCAGGACAGTGAGCCGAGCAGCTTCTCCCACGCCTGGTGGGCCTGCCCGAGCAGGCGCGCGGCGCGTGGCCTGACGCGGCTGTCGTAGCGGACGTGACGCAGGTTCTTGCGTGGATGGCGCTCACGCAGCGCGAGGTTGAAGGCGGTCTCCCACAGCTCTATCTCAAGCAGTCGGCTGAACAGCACGGTGCTGCCGTTGGGCGCGAGGCGTTCGATGGCGGCCAGGCAGATGGAG
>JBOGYA010000463.1:0-1930 GCA_050696515.1 Solirubrobacteraceae bacterium | reverse complement strand
CACCATGGCGATCCCGGCGGCGAGCGCGAGGATCAGCAGCACGAGGTTGACGACCTGCTGGGCGGAGCCGAAGGAGATCGGGCGCCCGGGGATGACTTCCTGGAGCTTGCCGAACGCGATGTTCGAGCCCCAGAAGGAGATCGAGCCGACGATCGCGGCGAACACGGAGAAGATCGCGACGTAGGTGGCGACGCCTCCAATGTGGACGGACGCGGGGACCAGCGAGGAGCTGCATGCTTCTTCAAACCGATTCCTGACGACGCAGTGCGGCGGGTGGTTGATCAGAGACTGGATCGTGTGCGAGCCGTAGGTCGAGCCGTAGTGGCGGAACTCCACCCACGAGATCAGCGCCACCGCGCCGCCGCCGACGCCGTTGAAGAGCGCCACCATCTGCGGCATCGCGGTCATCTTCACGTTGCGCGCCGCCGGCACCCCCACCGCGGCGCCGAGCGCGAGACCGAGCGCGATCAGGCCCCAGTTGCCCTCGCCGGGCGCCAGCAGCGTCGCGAGGACCGCGATCGCCATCCCCACCGCCGCGGTGCGGTTGCCCCGTACCGCCGTCGTCGGGCCGGAGAGTCCGCGCAGGCCCTGGATGAAGAGCGCGAACGCGACGATGTACAGGACGTAGATGAAGCTTTCGCTCTGCAGGAAGGAGGTGGCGAGAGGGGGGCTCACTTGCTCTCCTGCTCATCCTCGGGATCGGCCTTCGCGGGCGGCTTCGGCTTGGACTTGAACATCTCCAGCATCCTGTCCGTAACGAGGAAGCCGCCGACGATGTTGATCGTGCCGAACGCCACCGCGATCACCAGCAGCGCCTTGCTCAAGCCGCCCAGCCCCGGGAGGCCGAGCAGCAGCAGGCCGCCGAGCAGCACGATCCCGTGAATCGCGTTGGTGCCCGACATCAGCGGGGTGTGCAGCGTGTTGGGGACCTTCGAGATCACCACGAACCCGATGAAGCCCGCGAGCACGAGGATCGCGAGGTTGGTCGTGAGAACGCTCGCGAGGATCATGCCGCCGCCTCCACCGCGACCTTCGCTCCCGCGTGCACGATCTCGCCCTCGCGCACGACGCAGGCGCCGTTGACGATCTCGTCCTCGAAGTCGAGGTGCAGCGCGCCGTCCTCGCCCACGAGCAGCTCCAGCAGCGCGAGCACGTTGCGCGCGAACAGCGCCGAAGCGTGCTCGGGCAGCGTCGCGGGGAGGTTCAGCGGCGCGAGGATGCTCACGTCGTGGCGCACCACCGACTCACCGGGCTCGGTCAGCTCGCAGTTGCCCCCCGACTCGCCCGCGAGGTCCACGACCACCGACCCCGGCTTCATCCCCCGCACCGCCTCCTCGGTAACCAGCTTGGGCGCCGGGCGACCGGGCACGAGGGCGGTGGTTATGACGACGTCGAAGCCCTTGATCGCATCGGTCAGCGCCTGCTGCTGGCGGGCGCGCTCCTCCTCGGTCAGCTCGCGCGCGTAGCCGCCCTCGCCGCTGGCCTCCAACCCGAGGTCGAGCCACTGGGCGCCGAGCGAGCGCACCTGCTCGGCCACCTCCGGGCGCACGTCGTAGCCGGTCGTGCGCGCCCCCAGGCGTTTCGCGGTGGCGAGCGCCTGCAGGCCCGCCACACCGGCCCCCAGCACGAGCACCTTCGCCGGCGGGATCGTCCCCGCGGCGGTCATCAGCATCGGGTAGAAGCGCCCCATCCGCTCGGCCCCCAGCAGCGCGGCGCGGTAGCCGGCGACGTTGGACTGCGAGGAGAGCGCGTCCATCGACTGCGCGCGCGAGATCCGCGGGATCGCCTCCATCGCGAGCGCGGTCGCCTTCGCGTCCGCGAGCGCGCGGGTGGTGTGCGGGCTCGTGAGCGGCGCGAGGAAGCCGATCAGCAGCGAGCCCGGGCCGAGCAGGCCGACCTCGTGGGCGGTGGCCGTCGTACTGTGCGTCGC
>JBOGYA010000462.1:0-1931 GCA_050696515.1 Solirubrobacteraceae bacterium | reverse complement strand
GAACAGCTTTCTCCACAGCATGCACCGACCGGAACAGCACCTGTACAGCATGCACCGGCTGGAACAGCTTCTCTACAGCTTGCGCCCCGCTGGAACAGCCGCCCAAACCGACCGCTCACAGCCCGAAGACCTCGCGCCCGGCCAGCAGCGCGTCGCGCAGCGCGTCGATCTCGCCGGGAGTGTTATAGACCCCCACGCTCGCCCGTGCGGTCGCGGCCACGCCGAGGCAGCGCATCAACGGCTGCGCGCAGTGGTGGCCCGCGCGGATGCACACGCCGCCGCGCGCGGCGAGCTCCGCGATGTCGTGGGGGTGCATACCCTCGATCGTGAACGAGGCGAGGCCCCCGCGTTCCTCCGCGTGTGGGGGGCCGACGACGCGCAGGCCGGGCACCTCGGCGAGGCGCTCCAGCAGGTGGGCCGTCAACCCCAGCTCGTGCGCGCGCACCCGCTCCATTCCGAGGCCGCTCAGGTACTCCGCCGCCACGCCCAGCCCCACCGCCTCGGCGACCGGCGGCGTGCCCGCCTCGAACTTGTAGGGCAGCTCGTTCCACGTGGCTCCGTCGAAGTCCACCGAGGCGATCATGTCCCCGCCGGTGAGGAACGGGGGCATCTCCTCCAGCAGCTCGCGGCGGCCGTGCAGCACGCCGATCCCGGTCGGCCCCACCGCCTTGTGGCCGGTCCACGCGTAGAAGTCGGCTCCCAGCGCGCCCACGTCCACGGCCATGTGCGGCACGGCCTGCGCGCCGTCCACGAGCGAGACGGCGCCCGCGGCGCGGATGCGGGTCAGCATTTCCGCGACTGGGTTGATCGTCCCCAGGACGTTGGAGACGTGCGTGAACGCCACCATGCGCACGTCGCCCCGTTCGAGCTCCGCGTCGAGCTGCGCGGGGGCCAGCTGCCCCGACTCGTCCACGTGCAGGTAGCGCAGCTGCGCCCCGCGCTCGGCGCAGAGCTGCTGCCAGGGCACGATGTTCGCGTGGTGCTCGGCCTGGGTGATCAGCACCGCGTCGCCCGGCCCCACGTTGGCGCGGCCCCATGCGTAGGCGACGAGGTTGATCGCCTCGGTCACGTTCTTCGTGAAGATCGTCGTGGCCGCCTCCGCGCGCGTGAACGCCGCGACCCGCTCGCGCGCCTGCTCGTACGCCGCGTCGGCCTCCTGCGCGAGCGCGTACACCCCGCGGTGCACGTTCGCGTTGTGCGCCCGCAGGTGCTCCGTCACCGCGTCGATCACCGCCCGCGGCTTCTGCGCCGTGGCCGCCGAGTCGAGGTACACGAGCGGGCGGCCGCCGAAAGACCGGCTCAGGATCGGGAAGTCCCCGCGCACGTCCAGCTCCGTGAGGGTGGCGCTCATCGGCTGGCGCACCCGCGCGTGCTGCCGTCAGCTTCGCCGCGGCCTAGCCGTGCGCCGTGTTCGGCCTTTGGTGAGGGCGTCATCGCTCGAATACCTACCTGGCGGGTAGGATATCAAAGGGGCGGAGCTGGGTCGATCCACGATCCCTCAGCAGGGCATCTTCGATCTGCCGCCGCGGCGGCTGTGGGCGGCGGCATGGGGGCTGGGCTTGGTGGGTTGCACGGGTGGGGGCTTGACATTGCGTTGCGGATGTGGTTACATGCAGACGGTCACGGGTCCGCAGTGGGTGGGGCCGGGCGACATAGAGGTCTGGTTGGGTCATCCCGCCTTGTGGTTTGACTTCGAGCGCTAGCAGGGTCGCAGGGTAGTGAGAGGGACTGGGTCACAAAGCATGAGGGAGTTGCTTTAGCGTGGTTTCGAGAGGGATGAACGTGACGGGAGTGCCTGTCGCCCAGTCGGGGCGCGTTGCTAGATGCATCAGCAGCCTGATGCATCTCTCTCTCTCTCTCTCTCTCTTGTCTTCTTGGGCTAGCTCCTAAGAGGTCCCGCGGCCGGCCCGGCTGGGGCCATCCGCTCTCCC
>JBOGYA010000461.1:0-1936 GCA_050696515.1 Solirubrobacteraceae bacterium | reverse complement strand
CCTCCTTGCCGACGCGCAGGCCGCGCTCGGCGAGCGGCTGCACGAGCAGCTCGCGAGTTGTTCCGACGTAGGTGGTCGAGGTCAGCACGAGCGTCTGCCCAGGACGGGCGTGGCGCACGACCGAGGCGCACGCCTCGCGCAGGATTTGCAGGTCGGGCCGCAGCTGCTCGTCGACGGGGGTGGGCACGCAGATCAGCACAAGGTCGGCGGCGTCGAGCGCCTTGATGCGGTTGGTGAGCACGAACCCGTCGCTGGCGAGGTGGCGGCTCAGATCCCGCTGCTCGGACTCCAGCAGCTCGGCGTCGCCGCCGCGGATCGCGCTCAGGCGCGCGCCGCTGACATCGATCCCGACGATCCGGCAGCCGGCGTTGCGCAGCGCGATCGCCGTGGGCAGCCCGACGTAGCCGAGCCCGACGACGGCGACAACCATGTGGCCGGCGCGCTTGGAGCGGTTTGGAGCGGCGCGGCGGCGGGTAGGCTGGGGGGGAGCCTGCAAAGCGATGGGCTGGGACGTGGGCATGGGTAGGGTCTCCTGACTCGACTCGTCGTCCTGGGCAGAGGTCGTCGTCCTGGCATCGCTGTTGCTACTGGCGGTGCTGGCCGTGCAGAATGGACGCTGGCAGGCCAAGTTTCACGGCCGTTGGACGATTGGTCGAGCGGCGTCCCAAAAGGTCATACTGGTTTGTCGTCCCGAAAGGCCTACACGCCTGCCCCAGACGGGCAGCCGCGGTCGGGTCGAGCGGCAGTCGCTCGGTAGCATCGGGGTGTGCGCGATTTCCTACAGGCGATCTCGAGCCGGGTCGTCGTCTACGACGGCGGCATGGGCGCGACCTTGGAGCAGTTCGAGCTGACCGCCGAGGACTACGGCGGGCTGCCCGGCAAGTGTCACGAGGCGCTCGTGCTCCACCGCCCGGACGTGATCGAGGGCGTCCACGCCTCGATGCTCGAGGCCGGCGCCGAGGTGGTGGAGACCGACACCTTCCAGGCCTCGCGGCTGAAGCTCGGCGAGTGGGGCTTGGCCGACTACACCGTGGAGGTCAACACCAAGGCGGCCGAGATCGCGCGCAAGGCCGCGGGCGAGCACCGCTTCGTCGCCGGCTCGATCGGCCCCACCGGCCACCTCCCGGCCTCTGAAGACCCCTCGCTCGGGCAGATCCGCTTCCGCGAGTTGGTCGACGTGTTCGCCGAGCAGGCCGCGGGCCTGATCGATGGTGGCGCGGACCTCCTCATCGTCGAGACCGCGCAGGACATCCTCGAGGTCAAGGCCGCGGTGTTCGGCGCGCGCGAGGCGTTCAAGCACACCGGGCGCACGCTGCCGCTCCACACCTCGGTGTCGCTGCTGCCCAACGGCGGCAAGATGCTCCTGGGCACCGACATCTCCGCGGTGCTGTGCACGCTGGAGGCGCTGAAGGTCGACATCATCGGCCTGAACTGCTCCACCGGCCCCGAGGACATGCGCGACGCGATCCGCTTCCTCGGCGAGCTCTGCCCCGTCCCCGTCGCCTGCATCCCCAACGCGGGCCTGCCGCTGCAGGGGCCCGACGGCGAGACGATCTTCCCCGAGCGTCCCGAGCCTTTGGCCGAGGCGCTGAAGGAGTTCGTCGAGCGCTACGGCGTAGGCGTTGTAGGCGGCTGCTGCGGGACGACGCCCGCGCACATCGCCGCGATCGTGGAGCGCGTCGGCCGTACGCCGAGCCGCCCGGAGGGACGCGCTGTGGCACCACGCCCCGCACCCCGGGCGGGTGGGCAGCCATACATCTCCTCGATGATCGCCGCGACCCCGCTCGTGCAGGAGCCGCGCCCGAGCATGGTCGGCGAGCGCGTCAACTCGCAGGGCTCGCGCAAGGCCAAGGAGCTGCTGCTCGCCGACGACTACGACGGCCTCGTGCAGATCGCCGAGGACCAGGTGGGCGGCGGCGCCCACGTGCTCGACGTG
>JBOGYA010000460.1:0-1955 GCA_050696515.1 Solirubrobacteraceae bacterium | reverse complement strand
CGCCGAGGCGGCGCCCACGCTTACGCCGGCTGCAGAGGGACCGGTGCCGTTCACGATCGCCGCCGAGGCGGTGGCGCTGGCAGCGGCAGCGGTGGCGCTGGCAGCCGAGGAGCCCGCGCCGCGCACAGCGGCCGCGGAGCGGCCGCGGCCGTTCACGCTTGCAGCGGAGGCAGTGGCGCTCGCTGCAGAAGCGGTGGCACAGACAGTCGCCGTGTGAGGCCGGGCCGGCGGACGGGGTAGGGCGACTTCGCTACCGCGGCGCCCACGGGCACGGTGCGGGTCAGGCGGGCGTACACCAACAGGCGCTCGGCGGCGCTGAACAGCGGGGTGCAGGCGGAGAGCACGAGGCGGCTGTAGCCGGCGTTCCCGATCGCGGCGGCGACGTCGGAGGGATCGACTACGCGGTGGCCGGTGACGGTGTAGGTGAAGTGCGCGTAGGGCATGTCGAGCACCACCCGGTCCCCTCTGTGCAGCGCGTCGATGTGGCGGAAGGGCTCCAGGAACGTGGTGCGGTGGCCGGCGATCGCCGTGGTGGCGCCCAAGCCTGGGAAGCGGGTCTCGGAGTAGTCGCTGCGCGTGTAGAGCCCCGGCCCCTGCTCCAGTTCTTCGACGCCGGTGCCGTACACCACGACGAAGTCGGCGCCGATCCGCGGGATGTGGATGCTGCCCACCGCGCTGCCCAGCGCCGCGTGGCGCTCCAGCTCGCCCGCGAGGAAGGCCACGCGCCGGCGCTCGTTCGCGAGCCGTGCGAGCCGGGCGCGCTCCAGCGCGGTCGGAGAGGCGCGTTCGAGGGTGTGCAGCGCGCCGCGCAGGCGATCCTGCTGGAAGCTCGCGTACAGCGCCGAGAGCGGCTCCTGCCACACCAGCGTGATTCCGGCGTCGAGCAGCGCTAGCGCCCCCGCGAGGATCAGCACGCTCGAAAGCCCGCGCAGCGCGCGGCGCCCGCGTGAGGCGTTGCGCCCAGCGCGGCGTCCTGGGCGGGCGGGGAGCCTGGTGGTGAAGAGGATGCTGGAGATGTTCGATCGGGGCGTGGGCATCTATTTAGTTTTTAAACCTTGTCCAACAATCGTTATACAGAGTCTGGATTTTTAATATGCACACACACTCCTCTCGGGTGGAAAGTAAAGACCATTGACTATACTTCACTTTGGGGACGTCCACCTCAGTGCCGCAGGGACGACTCGGTGCCACCCAACGACCCCGGACCAGCGTAAGACACGGGGCCACGGACCGTGATCGCCTCGCGATCGCCGATCCCATCCTCAGGCCCGGGCGGGCCCAAAGCGTCCGCTGGCGGTGGGGCGAGCGCCACCATCAGCACCGCGGCCAGGCAGCCGAACGCGATGCTCCACAGCACCACCCCCGCAACCCCGATGCGCCCGCCTGCGAGCAGCAGCAGGGCGGTGTGCGCCACCCCCCCCGGTCCCAGTTCGAGCTGCGCGGCGTAGAAGGCCACGAGCAGCGCCAGCGGCGCGACGCCCAGCGCCAGCAGGCCGAGCGCCCAGATGTGCCACCCACCCATCCGATCCCCGGGCGGGCGCAGCGGGGAGGCGAACACGAGCCACAGGTGCAGGGCGGGCACGAGCAGCAGCGCGGTGAGAGGATCGAACGCCCACACCACCACGGCGAGGGCGCCCAGCACGAGCAGCGGGGCGATCGCGGCGGCGTCGGCGCTCGGGCGGAGCGGCAGGCGCAGCCTGCGCACCACCGCGGGCCAGCCCAGCCAGGCGAGCACCCACACGAGCGCCGTCGCGAGCACCGCCTCGGTGGCGGCGCCGTCGAGGGGCAGCGCCGCGGGGGAGACGGGCGGGCGGGGGGCAGGGATCGCGCCGAGTCCTCCCATCAAGATCGCGAAGAGGGCACACGCGAGGAACGGGAGCGCGCACGCGAGCGCCCACAGCACCCAGCGCCCCACGGGCTCGCGGCGGCGGCGCAGGCGGGCGAGGCCGTCGCCG
>JBOGYA010000459.1:0-1963 GCA_050696515.1 Solirubrobacteraceae bacterium | reverse complement strand
GCCGCTGGCCCCGCCCGCGGCGCCGACCCCCGCGGTGGCGCCCCCCGCGCCGGCGGCGTGTCCCGCGCCGGCGGAGGCTCCGAGCTTGGTGAGGACGAGGCGCTTGAGCAGCAGCAGCGGCCCGACGGGCAGCACGGCGGCGAGCGCGTGGTTGTTGTCCTTGAGCAGCTTGCGGAAGGTGCGACACCGCTCGCAGTCGCGCAGGTGGCGGCGCACCGGGGGGCTGATCTTGAGGAGCCCCTCCGCGGCTTCGCCGAGCTCGCCGCGGACTTCCTCGCAGCTGAGCTTGCGCGCCTCCGCGGCCTCGGCGAGGGAGATGCGGGCGCGCACCAGCAGCGACTTCACGGATGGCACGGTGGTGTCCATCGCGAGCGCGATCTGCTCGTAGGAGAGCGCGTCGATCTCGCGCAGCAGCAGCGCGGTGCGCTGGGTCTCGGGAAGCTGCTGGACGTCGCCGATCAGCTCGTGGAAGCTCTCGCGCCGCAGGACGTGCGCGTCGGTGGAGAGGCCGTGGTCGGCGAAGTGCACGTCCATCGAGTCCACCCCGATCGCGGAGGCGCGACGCAGGTGGTTGAGCGAGCGGTTGCGTGCGATCCGGTACAGCCACGGCCGCACGTTGATCGGGCGCTCGTCGGCGAGCACCGCGTTGAAGGCGGCGGCGAACACCTCCTGCAGGACGTCCTCGGCGTCCTCGCGCGAGCCGAGCATGTGCCGGCAGAAGGACAACAGGCGAGTGTGGTAGCGCGAGAACAGCGTCTCGAAGGCGGCGTGCTGGCCGCGGCGCGTGAGCGCGATCAGACGCTCGTCGGGCTGCAGGCGCAGCAGCGGAGACGGCCCTCGCAGGCCGGACGCGACAGTGGGTTTTAGAGTGGAGACCTCCACGGCGGTCCTCTCGCAGCTTTACCCTTGTAGACACCGTACCAACCGCGTAGTTGCGGCTTGCACGGTGTACCCGTCCAGCCGGCGTTCAAGCGGCGGACCGTCGCCCGCAAGTCGCCCTGCACCCTCCTGGGCTGTGATCCGCAGATGGGACACCCGCGCGGCGGGGCAGGCTACCCGCAGGCCGTAACGCCCGCGGGTCAGACGCCCGCGCAGGGGCCCGGCCCAGCGCTCGCGCCCGGGAGGCGCTCACGCCCCCGGCTCCCATAGACTGGAGGGGGTTCGTGAAGCGGAGAGGCCCCGAGCCCGGGTGGCGGAATGGGTATACGCAGCCGACTTAAAATCGGTGCCCCGCAAGGGTTCGTGGGTTCGAATCCCACCCCGGGCATTGGCGCGTGCGCTCCCGGCGAGTAGAGTCGTGGGTGCGCGTGGCCACTGAGAGCACCCCTACAAGTACCCCCACCGAGAGCGCCCCCCCGCCGCGGCGGGAGCTGTTCCACGGGGGCCGCCTGGTGGCGCGGCGCCTAAAGGCGCACGGGGTGAGTCGTCTGTTCACGCTCTCAGGGGGCCACCTGTTCTCGATCTACGACGGGTGCCGCGCGGAGGGGATCGAGATCGTGGACGTGCGCCACGAGCAGACCGCGGCGTTTGCGGCGGAGGGGTGGGCGAAGGTGACCCGCGAGGTGGGGGTGTGCGCGCTGACCGCGGGCCCGGGGGTGACCAACGGGATGAGCGCGATCGCAAGCGCGCAGGCCAACCACTCGCCGATCGTGGTGCTGGGCGGGCGCGCGCCGGCCGGGCGGTGGGGGCAGGGCTCCCTGCAGGAGATCGACCACGTGCCGTTCGTGGCGCCGCTGACCAAGCTGGCGGCGACCGCGCAGGACGCGGCGGAGATCCCGGAGCTGGTGGAGGAGGCGTTCGCGGCGGCGCTCGCGCCGCACGGAGGCCCGGCGTTCGTGGACCTGCCGCTGGACTACGTGTTCATGGAGGCGCAGGACGTGGAGGAGGGAGAGCGGGAAGACGGGCGGCGCGGCGCGGCGGACGCGGGCGGGGTGCCCCGGGGCCGGGCGCCGGGGGGTAGGGG
>JBOGYA010000458.1:0-1982 GCA_050696515.1 Solirubrobacteraceae bacterium | reverse complement strand
ACTTCCGGCTGTATTCCCTCCGCGCGCCGCGCCGGATTCTGCCGGCGCGCGGAGCTCATTTTACGTAGCGGGTCTGCGAGTACAGGTCATAGTGCTTCAACACGGTGCCGTGCTCGCGTCGCAGACGCCCCGCCCAGGCGCGCAGCTCCTCGAGCGAGGAAAACAACTTGGCCTTCGCGTGATCGCTGAACTTCGTGCCCGTGAAGCGCAGGATCTTGCCGCCCGCGCCGGCGCCCTTCCTCCGGGCGACCAGGGCGTAGATCGGCCGGCGGGGGTTGCCGCGCCTGACGATGCGCGTGCGCGTCGTGGTCGTGGTCACCCGCGCTTTGCGAGCGGGGTTGCGTCGACGCCGGCGGCGCTTCAGGAACGAACGAGCACCCAAGGCCTTCGTGCGCACCGCGGCGGGGCGCTTCGCCCTACCACGCTTTCTGAGCGGTCTGACAGAGCGTTTCGCCTTTTTGCTCTGACTGTGACGGCGTCGACGTTTTCGCTTGCTCACTGCTGATGCACCTCGCCGTGGTCTCGGGTTCTCCACCCGTACGTAGCGGCCTTCCCGTTCGCTCCATCGAGACTTTTCATGCCGGACCGGAAAGAGTGTCGAGAGGATGCTCACTGCTGCACCTCAGCCACCCGAGCCCACTCTTCCACGTAGTCCCAGCGCTCCAGCCCATAGGGATAGCCTGGGAAGGGACCACAGCACGCGCCGACCCGATCGCGCCCCTCGCGCGTCTGCAGGCCCACCACCCGAAACACCGTCTCCGGCGGATAGATCTCATTGCCGGGCGCCTGCGGCTTCGCGATCCGCACGCGGTCACCGATCTTCAACGCTTTGACGCTCATGCCAGCAGACTCGCGGGGAAGTCCCCGTTGGCGTTGTGCGGCTGCAGCTGCCAGATGTGACCGCCGTAGAGCACCTGCAGGTTGCCACTCGCGTCCGAGCGCATCGCGCCGGCCGGGAGCTGCGCGATCGGCACCAGTGAGCCGTCCGGGAAAGCGAGGTTGCCCAACAGCTGCATCTGGAAGCTGCCGTTGAGCGCGCTGGTTGCGGCGACCCAGGCACTGGCGATCGCATCCGTGATCGGCGCGGTGACCTGCGGCACCTTCGAGAGCAGCTTGTAGAGCAGGTACCCACCTACCCCGACGACGCCGATCCCGATCCAGTCTGAGACTTTCATGGGGAGTCCCACTGCGACGGATCGGTGAGACCGAAGTCAGGCATGAGAGGCGGCAGGGTCGGGGGCAACACGGGAGCGGAGCTCGGGGAGCCCGCGCTCGAGGGATTCGAGGAGGCGCTCGAGCGCTTCGCGTACAGCACCACGCCCACGCCGAACACGGCGAGCGCGATGAGGGTGCCGGTGCTCGAGCGAGTCAGTCTCACGCCGCCCTCCGTCGACGGCCGCCGCCCAACACGCTCGACAGCAGAAGTACCCCCCCGCCGATCCCGAGCACCCAGAACAGCGCCGACTGAGTCGTGCTGGAGAGCCCGAGGTTGAGCGTCGGACCCAACTGCGGCAAGCCCAGGCTCGAGACGTTGAGCGGGGGGAGACCCATTTGCGCGCGCTGCAGCTGCAACTGCACCAACTGATTCTGCGTGTCGACCTGTTGCTTGGTGAGAAAGACGGAGCCGACGGCGCTCGCGAGGCCTGAGAAGATCGAGGCGAGCGAGGAGGACGTCGGCGCGGTGGACGCGACAGACGCCGGATCGCTCGGCGAGTACGAGAGACCTCCCGCGGCCGCCACGGCCTGGTCAACCGTATCGGTGGGGGCCAGGAGGCTCGAGGAGGAAAGATCCATGGTCAGGAAGTCCGACACATCCCCCATGGTCGTGCCTTGCGTAGAGACCACCGAGCCCACCCCGCGCAGCGCGTACGCCTGATACACCCAGGGGATGTTTTCCTTCGCCCACAGCAGAAAGCCCTTGGTGCCCGGAGTGGAAAGAGTCTTCGCACTGGTCGTCATCGTCCTAACTCCTGAGAAGTAAC
>JBOGYA010000457.1:0-1982 GCA_050696515.1 Solirubrobacteraceae bacterium | reverse complement strand
CACGGTGACACAGTCCGTGGCTCCCCGACCAAGACCCCGGCCCATCATCGCTGGTCAGGCCCCATTTCTCCTGCGTGGCGGGTCAAGGATTCGAACCCTGGAAGGCATCAGCCGACGGATTTACAGTCCGTTGCCAGGGCAGCATTGTCCGTGCGGCAGTGCGGCACACCTTGCGCGTCCATGATCTTGCCTCGTGCCCCTCGCGCGCCCGTTCCCACGGGGAACCACGGACCACAACGGTCAGACTCTCACTTACCGTGCGCCACAACGCTTCCCTGCTCACGGACGGTTAAGGGCCGCTCCTTTGCAAGGCGGGTGTTGGCACCGTGCCGCCGTGCCACTCGCGTGCCACAAGGAGGGATCAGCAACGGTTAGGCACGTCTTACCTGGCTGACAGCCGGTTGAGCTCACCCCACCGGCTACAGCTCGGGCGGCCAGCCGGTCCCAGAGCGGCACGGACCGGCGTTCATGGCGACGAAGCGGCTCAGAGTGACGCCGCCTGGAGGTCGTCCTCCGGGGAAGTCACGGAATCATCGTCGCTCTCCGAACTGGTAAGTATTGCTGGATCGATCGCTCCCCAGTTGGCATTATCATTTGCGAACGCTACGACGTGTTGTGCCTCTTTGGCGTACTTACCGCCCATCCTCGCGAGGCGCGTGACCTGCCGCAGCCAAGACGCTTTAGCCGCCCGGTCGGCCTGATAAGACCACTCGCGGAGAGCGTCTACGAGGTCCTTTAAACCCTCCCTTTTCAGGAGTTCATCGGAAAGATTTATACCTTCGAGCAACTGCGACCAGCCCAGGAAGAGCCGAGCATAGTTGTCAATCGACGCAGCTCGCGAAAGATACGCGATCGCCTCGGCGTAGCGGCCCTGGCGATACAAGAGCTGGCCGAGCGAAGAGCTGGACCGGAGGTTAATAGGGTCGCGGTGTACGCTTTCCCTCAACAGCGCCTCGGCGAGCTTGGGGTGCTTCTCCCGCTTCGCAAGTGAAGCGGCTATTCCGAATTCTCTCGCCGCGTCCTCGGCACGCTCGACATTGGCAACCACGTTGGCAGCCATTGCGTAGATGACGCAGGCTAAATTGACCTCGCCTCGATCCCGCAACAGTGTCCCAATCCCCTTCAAGGCCGCGATCGCCTGGTTCCCAGAGCGTACCGCGTCAGAAGCGATGCTCTCGGACACATCGGCGGCCGGCGTCGGAACAGTCGCCGTCGTCGAGGACGGCATGGAACGGACTCCCTCTGCCAGCAATGCGGTGACGAGCTGATTAAGAGAGCAGTCTTCTTTTTCGGCGCGCCAGCTAAGGGCTTCATGCAATGATCGCGGAACGCGCACCGAAAAGCGTCCACTGAAAGACTCGCTAACACGGCGCGGCGCGGGGATCGAATCCCCGCGGTCAACACTGATGGCAAGCCAGTCACGCATTACTACTTCGAGATTGGACAGCGCTTCCTCTACGGAGTCCCCGTCGGCGAAGCAGCCGGGCAATTCAGGAATGCGAGCAACGTAGCTGCCATCATCGTCGACGAGTACTTCACGAGACCAGGGCAGGTCAAAGAGTTCTTCAACGCCCAACTTCTGGTCAGCCTTGTGAGACATCACTTAACACCTCTTCGAGAATTCGCAGAATGCACGTGGTGGTACCCACCCTCACCGGATTCTTCGTGGTCGGGATTGGGAACCTTCGCCCCCCCGGATGGATGGCCCATATGTAGGAGTCCTTGCTGCGACGCCGGTCGATCTCGAATGCCAGAGCAGCCGCCGCTCGCGCCAAGTCGTCCGGACTCTGCGACCTCCGCTTCCGTCGGATGTCGGCAATGAGCTTTCGGGCAAGGGCAGGGTCGTAGTCGGGCACATGGACCACCTGATCCGAAAATCAAGCGGGGGACGGGCGAACGAGACCACCGGCTCGGCGTGCTTGGTTTGTCGAGCCGGGACGGGGAGCCGGGTCAGGCCGCAGGCTCGAGGGTGACCTTGTAGC
>JBOGYA010000456.1:0-1991 GCA_050696515.1 Solirubrobacteraceae bacterium | reverse complement strand
CACGGTCCCGAGGAGGTCCTCGTGCACAACTCCGGGGAGGTCCTCGTCCATGGCCCAGAGTAAACGCTCGGGCGGCCGCGCGAGTATGCGCGAAGGGCCACTGGCGGCCCTGTTCAGCAAGACTGAGGAAGAGGAGCAGGCCACCGAGCGCAAGCAGCCGCCCTCAGAGCCCGGGGCGCGGCCCCCCGGGTCCGGCTCCCCGGAGGCCGAGCGGCCGCTTGCGCGGGACCGGCCCGGCCCCGCCGCCGCGGAGGCGGTCGCGGAGGAGCGGGCGGCGCCGGTCAAAAAGGAGCAGGCGATCGCGAAGGAGGAGGAGCCGGGGGATGGGGGGGCCTCCATCCCCAGCCCGCGAGAGCGCCTGCGCAACGTCTTCTCCGCGGACATCCCCGCCAACGTGATGGAGCCTCCCGCCGCCGCCGCCACCGCCGCCGCGAAGGCGAAGGAGGCGCCCGCGGCGGAGCCCAGAACGGCGGACGTGGATGCGGAGCCCAGAACGGCGGACGTGGATGTATACGCACGCGAGGACCGATCGGAGATCGGCCAGCGCCCAAGCGCGGGCGGGGAGCCCGTGATCCACCCGGTGATCCGCGTGGTCGGCGTCGGCGGCGCGGGCGTGAACGCGGTCAACCGCATGGTCGAGGCCGAGGTGGAGGGCGTTGAGTTCCTGGCGATCAACACCGACCTGCAGTCGCTGCAGCAGTCCACCGCGGACATCACCCTGCACATCGGCGCCGAGCTGACACGGGGCTTGGGGTCGGGCTCGGACACCAACTTGGGGCGGGCGGCGGCGATGGAGGACTACGACCGCGCGAAGGCCCTGTTGAAGGGCTCGGACATGGTCTTCATCACCGCGGGCGCCGGCGGCGGCACGGGCACAGGCGCGGCGCCGATCGTCGCGCGGATCGCGCGCGAAGTAGGGGCGCTGACGGTGGCGATCGTCACCAAGCCGTTCGGCTTCGAGGGCTCCCGCCGCGCCGAGCAGGCCGAGGAGGGTGTGCGCGCGCTGGCCGAGGAGGTCGACACGCTGATCGTGGTGCCCAACAACCGCCTGCTGACGGTGCTCGACAAGCAGACCTCGATGGTGGACGCGTTCCGCGTCGCCGACGACGTGCTGCGCCAGGGAGTGCAGGGCATCTCCGACCTGGTCACGCTGCCGGGTCTCATCAACCTCGACTTTGCGGACGTGCGCACGATCATGAGCGGCGCGGGCAACGCGCTGCTGGGGATCGGGATGGGCGCGGGCGGGGAGCACCGCGCGACAGAGGCCGCGATGGCGGCGGTCGCCTCGCCGCTGCTGGAAACCTCGATGGAGGGCGCGCGCTCGATCCTGCTGTCGATCACGGGCGGGCGCGACCTCTCGCTGTGGGAGGTCAACGAGGCCGCCAAGGCGGTTTCCGAGGCGGCGCACGCGGACGCCAACATCATCTTCGGCGCGATGGTCGACGAGAAGCTCGGCGACCAGGTGTGGGTCACGGTGGTGGCCACCGGCTACGAGCAGGAGCGCCGCGGCTCCCGGAGCGCCGGTCGCGGCCGGCTGGAGGAGCCCGCGGGGGAACCGCGGGTGCAGCGCGGCGGCGGAGCCGCGAGCGCTGGCGGCCGGCGCGAGCGTCGTGGCGGCCTCGCCATGGACGAGCTGGAAGTGCCCGAGTTCATGCCCAGGGCCTGAGTTGTCCATGCCCGCCTCTGGCGGGCACGCGCGGGCGGATGCAATCGAGGGCCTCGATGTGGTGTGTACTTTTGGGGCCCTATACTACTTCACTTTGTAAAGTGGTATAGGCTGTTTTGATAACAAAGCTCCCCGCCTGCATTGCCCATCAGGCTCGGGCGCGAGCTGGCCGGCGGCGGCGTGTTGGTCGCTGTGGCCGGGGGCCCGCGCCCTTGGTCTTGTGCGCGGTGCGCGTCCCGTGCTCGCGATGGTCTGCGCCGAGGCCATGCTCGATGCCGAGCTGGCGAGCCAGCTGGCTCATCTCGCGTCGCTCGGTCGCGTCGAC
>JBOGYA010000455.1:0-2034 GCA_050696515.1 Solirubrobacteraceae bacterium | reverse complement strand
CGGCCATCCTGTCAAACCTCGGTCGCCTCGATGAGGGCCTGGACTTCGGACCTGAACTCCGCGTAGCCGAAGTGTTGTTCTCCCCACCAGCCGCGATGCCCATGGGTTTGGCCGTCGGAGCGCTCACCGCAGGAGGTCGGCTACATCTGGTGCTCCGCTACCGACACCCACTATTCGGCCCGGCCCAAGCCGCCCGCTTCGCCGCCCGCTACGTGGCAGCGCTCAGTAACGTTGCCGCTATATCCACTCCAGCGTGCCGTCGCGACAACGCTCCGACTGGGCCGGCACGGTCTCGACAGGAAGACGACCTCTGACCAGGTCGCATAATTTCTCCTGGCGTCAGGCGATGACAGTGTTGCTCATTCCGCGTGACCTGTGCCGGGTGCAAAAACACTTCCGAAAGTTGCAACGACCCTCGATGATCAACTTTTGCAAGCTTCGTCATCGAGGGTCTGCAGGCACATTCCCATCCGCGGCACGCGCCGCGCCACTACTCGCGGATGCGGGCTCAGCCTCCGTGACTACCAGACGATGGTGCATCCAAACGGCTCCGTCTCGCTGACCGCCACCCGCCGGCCGGCGACAAGATCGGCGACGGCGTTCTCGAGATCGCAGCGGGTGATGGTGTTGCCCATGCGTGAGTCATCGATTCGCCCGCGGTAGACGATGCGGCGATGTGCGTCGAGGACGAAAGCGTGCGGAGTGCAGACTGCGCCATAGCTCCTCGCAACCGCCCCGTCGTCATCTTTCAGGTAGGCGAAATTGTATGCTCTTGTCGTCGAGCGGTTGACCATCTGTGCGAGGGTGTCGGGTGGGGATAGGCTCGGGTTGTTAGGGTTGATTGCGATAAGTTCTACACCAGTGGACCGCCAGGCGCTCACCATCGTCATCAGCCTGTCCTCGTAGGCGCGAACGGTCGGGCAACCGTTACCGATGAAAACCACGACGGTCGCTCGCGCCCCCACCAACGAGGACAACGAATGGTTCCTGCCGTCCACACCAGAGAGGCCCTCGAACTCGACGGCTGATAGTGCACTACGCTGCATCGTCACCGTCTAGAATTGATTCGGAAATTGCTTAACGATGCCCGCTGCGAGCACGTCTGCCACCGTCAAGATCTCCGTGAAGATTTGATCAAAAGCCTCGATGTCATCCTCCCAGCAGCCCTTCAGTCGGGCGACGGCCTCGTTCTTGGTCAGTGACAGGTGCTGGCCGAGGAGGTCGGCAACGTCCTTTTCTGGCCAGTTCGGGTTGGCGCCGGCGAGGAAGGAAGCGATGTCGGCCGCGTTGCGGTCCCACGCCGCGTCAGCTTTGGCGAACTTGGTTTGATCACCGCTCTTGGCTGCCGCAATGAGATCCACCGCAATCATGATGTGCTCCTTCAGCAGCTCGGCGAGCCTGCTGCCAGCTGCCTCGCCGTAGAAAGGGACCACGGCGTTGCCGATATCCTCCTGGTTTTTCAGCAACCTGCCTGCGACGGCTCCTGCATCCGGTGCGCCAGAGATCGCGGCAACCACATACTCTCGGGTCCAGAGCTCGCGGTAGTCATCTTGATCTCCTTGTGAAGCGATGAGGCGCCGACCAGCACCGGAGGCCCGTACGGTCCCAGCGGGCAGGGTGGCAGAGGACCTCGCGCGCTGGAGCGTGTTGATCATCGCAGCCTCCGTCAGGCAAAGATAAAACTAATTAATATTAGCTGTATAGTCTTCCGTGCCGTTAAGTATCTTGTTTCACCCAAGTGGATCAGCGATATATTGAAGATCTTGCGGCGTCCGGTCGCCCGCGAGGAGGCCGCGGTCGGGATCTCCCGCAAGCTCGCCGCGTTCACCCGGACTGGCGCAGCTGCTTGGCGATCCCGTCCGCCCCGCTGAGGCGGATGAGCTGCTGGTAGTCGATGCCTCTCGTTGTGGCGCACCCGGTTGGCGTGGCTGGATGTTGGTCCCACCCCGGCGTGCCCCGGCTGCGGTGAAGGCCGAGTTGGCGAAGCTGTCCTATCTGCGCGGGCTGGACGCGCAGGCCCCGCAGGTTCTCGGC
>JBOGYA010000454.1:0-2047 GCA_050696515.1 Solirubrobacteraceae bacterium | reverse complement strand
CCTCCAGGCCCGCGGCGCCGTTGCTCCTGCCGGGTGGGTGGGCTGCACCCGCGGGCCGATCCTCCTCGCCGCGCTGGCCTGTGGACGGCTGGGCCTGCACGAGCTCGCGCTGGACGATGATCCGCGCCGGGATCGAGCTGTGCCCGGCGTAGTACTGGAGCATGAACTCCTCCGCCACCTCCGCCAGGTCGCGCTCGGCCTCGTTGGAGAGGTAGAACGACTGACGATCGGAGAGCACCCCGTCGCGCACCTGGAAGACCTGCGCGTTGGCCTCCGTGCCTGCGAGCGCGACGGCGACCGCGTCGAGCGTACCGATCGACTCGTTGGCCACGCGCTGGCGCTCCAGCAGCGAGCGCACCGCGCGCAGGCGGTTGCGCTCCAGCGTGGCCTGCTCGTACTCCTGCGCCGCCGCCGCGGCACTCATGCGGGTCTGCAGGTCGCGCTCGATCGCCCGGTAGCGCCCGGAGAGGAAGTCGATCACGCCGTCGATGCTCCTGCGGTACTCCGCCTTGGAGACGTACCCCACGCAGGGCGCCTCGCAGCGCTTGATGTAGTAGTCCAGGCACGGGTTGCCGCTGCGCCGGCCGGGCTCGGCGCCGGTGCAGGAGCGGAACATGAACACCTTCGTGAGCAGGTCCAGCGTGCCGCGCACGCGTTTGGCGTTCGAGTAGGGGCCGAAGTACGCGCGCCCGGGGCGGTGGCGCTCGCGCGTGAAGTACACGCGCGGGAAGTCCTCGTCGAGGGAGATCGCGATGAACGGGTAGGACTTGTCGTCGCGCAGGCGGATGTTGAAGCGCGGGCGGTACTGCTTGATGAAGCTCTGCTCGGCCAGCAGCGCCTCGGCCTCGGAGCCGACGACCACGAACTCGATCTGCTCGACGCCGCCCACCATCTCCGCGTGGCCCGGGCTGCTCGGCACCTCGGCCTTCGCGAAGTGCGAAGCCACCCGCTTGCGGATCGACTTCGCCTTGCCGACGTACACCACGCGGCCCTTCCCGTCGCGGAAGAGGTACACGCCCGGCTGGTCGGGCAGGCCGCGGCGCTGCTGGGCGAGGGTGGCCGTCAATAGCTGCGCGAGTAACGGTAGGTCGCGAACAGCGTGTAGAGCACGAGGGCGAGCAGCACAAACCACACCAGCTCGCCGAAGCCTGTTTCCCACATGCGCGTCTTGGCGGCGAGCGTCACCACGCCCACGGCGATCGCCCCGTACACCAGCCCGCGGCGCTGGTCGCCGAGGCTGTAGATGTCGACGCGGCGCTGGCGGTAGAACCACAGGCCGGCCCACGCGAACCCCGCGCCGAACGCCACGCTCAGGATCGTCGCAAACGTGTTCGCCGCGCGCCCGCCCCCCGGCAGGAACGCGACCGCGGCCGCGAGCGCGAGCAGGATCGCCACGTTGCGCGCGGTCTTCAGGCGGTCGTCCATTGGCACCAAGTTTAGTTACGGCCAGGCAGCGCCCCGGAGCTGCTCCGGTAGTGCCTCAGTTTGGGTTGGACCCGCAGGCCGGCTGGACTCCATTGTGCTTTTGAGCTACATATACCAGCTAACTGGATCTCTCATCCCAGCCATCTGGTTGCTCTTCCACAGGTCCAGTTGGGGTATACCTTCAAAAACTAATACACCGCCAACCGAGCGGTATAGGCGCGCAAATTAGGAACGCCTACTCCACCAGCGCTTCGAGGCGCTCGTACGCAGCCTCGACCGCACGGCGCGCCGCCGTGTGACGGGCCTCCGACTTGGCGGACTCGTACTTGGTCGCCCACGCGGCGGGGTCGGCCAAGGCGTCCTCCACGGCGCGCAACGCGGCCTCGGCCTCTTCCACGGTCAGCTCGGCCTTTTGCTGGTCGCTCAGGCGGTTCTTCGAGGGACCCTTGGGCTTGGACTTGACCTTTCGCTTGGACGTGCCGTTGGTCGCAAGTGCTGTTCCAGTCGGCGCATGCGCCGGGGGCGCGGTACGGGCGTGCGCCTGAGAAGCTGATGTTCCACTCGGCGCATGCGCCGAGTGGCGGAGGGGCGCATGCGCCCCTCCGTGGGGACGCGCATGCGC
>JBOGYA010000453.1:0-2058 GCA_050696515.1 Solirubrobacteraceae bacterium | reverse complement strand
GCCGGCGGCCTGCTCCGCTTCGGCCCGCGGCGGCGCGTCCCGCTCCGGGACCACAGGCGGGGCGAGCTCGGTCTCGGCCGGCACCTGGACCACGGGCTCCTCGGCCGGCGGCTCGGCGACGAGCGCAGCCAGCGGCTCGGCGACGGGCTGCAGCGAGCGCAGAGCCTGCTCGGTCCGCATCACCGTCGCGGCGAACGTGAGCAGCCGATCGTCGCCCGGAAGACCGCGGCCCTCCGCAAAACGCTCCCCGGCGAGCTTCGCGGCCTCCCCCACGGGCCGCACGAGCGCCCGCAGCAGCGACACGCCGTCGCCGGTCGGCAACGTGAGCTGTTGGGCGCGCAGCCGGGACCGCAGCTCCGTGAGCTGGCGCATCTGGTCCTGCACCTGCCGCTCGATCTCCTCACGCAGCCGCCGCTCGCTCTCGATCGACCGTTCCTCGGAGAGCAGCGCGTCGCGGCTGCGCTGCACCGCCTCCAGCTCCGCCTCCAGTTCGGCGACGCGCGCAACCTCCGCCCGCGCTCCCTCGAGCTCGTCCTTGAGAGCCGCGAGCTCTTCGATGGTCGCCTCGTGCGCTTCCTGCTGAGCGGCGAGCGCGTCCCCGTAGCGCGGACATCGGCACCCAGTCCGGGGCGCTGGCCGGTGGGCGGTCGTTGTAGTCCGCGTAGAGCACTCCGGCTTGCTCAGCGGTCAGCTCGCGCCCAGTGGGCTCCCCACGTTCGGCGGCGGGCTCGGAGCCGCCGGATTGGAGCTCGGCGGGGGGCTCGGCGGCTCCAGCCACCACGCCATCCGCGGGCGCGGGCGCGGGCTCCGGCTCCCCGTCCACCACGTCGCTGCCGCGCCGGATCGTCTCCTCGTAGGTGACCGGGCGAAAGTGGGGGTCCGGGGACGGCGTACCGAGAGCGCCGAAGACTTGCGGCTGGCCGATCGCCTTGGACCCTAGGACGATGACGTCCGGCTCACGCAGGGGGTGGCCGTCCGCGTCGTGGAACGCGATGACCTTGCCGTCGGCGAACGCTTTCATGAGGGCCTTGTGGATGCCGCCGAGAGTCGAGCCCCGCTTTTGATGTTGCGGGTGCGTCAGTACGCCCTCCAGCGTCGCCGCGCTGAACGTCTGCTGGCTGCCGTCGAGGCCGGCGAGAAACCGCTCCAGCTGCGCGGGGTATGGGGTGCTTCGTCCTCGTGCCATCGCGATCTCCCCAGGACGACTGGCTGCTCAGCTGCCCGGTACGCAGCTGCCCGGTACGACCACCTGGCGCAAACGCGGCCGCGTCCCGAACCGTACCGGCCAACCGATTTTAGTGGGTCTCGCCGCCAGCGGCTCCACCGGCTGGACGACTCGGCACGCCGCGAGCGCCGTCAGCTCGCGGAGCGCCGGCCGGCCCCCGCGCAAGGGGCTCGAAGCCCGTCACGAAGGGCTGACGACGACCAGGGGGATCGGGCGCGCGGTGATGCGCTGGTAGGCGTCGTAGCGCCCGTGGTTGTTGTCGTTGACGAGCCGCCACAGGCGGTCGTAGTCCGCGTCTCCGGGTTCCAGGACGCGCGCCGTCCCCGGGCTCCGCTTGCGGGCGACTTGGATCTCGACAGCGGGTGCGGCGCGCACGTTGAAGAGCCATCCCGGCCCCCGGTCGGAGCCGCCGTTGGAGGCGACGAGCACGTAGTCGGAGCCGTCGGCGGCATAGAAGAGCGCGTTGCAGCGGGACGCCCCGGAACGCCGGCCGGTGGAGCGCAGCAGCAGCGTGGGCACCCCGATCATCTTGTGGCCCACCCGCCCGTCGGAGCGCTCGTAGAGCCGCCCGTGGAGCTTCAGCACGGGACCCTGGATCGCGTCAGTCAAGCCCACGACCGCAGTGTACTCACACGGGCGCGGCGGCACGCCGGGCTGGCAGGGATCGCCTGCGTCGCCAGGCCCGAGCCGGTCTACGCGAGCAACCCAAGCGCGGGCTCAACCCCCCGACAGCGCGCCCCACAGGTGCACGAGCGCGTAAGCGCGCCACGGCCGCCACCGCTCCGCCAGGCGCGCGGCCTCCCGGGCGGAGCACCCCCCGCGCAGCGCGGGGT
>JBOGYA010000452.1:0-2072 GCA_050696515.1 Solirubrobacteraceae bacterium | reverse complement strand
ATCGAGCGAAACCGCGGCGAGGTGACGGTCGCGGCGTTCGCGCTGGCCGCCGGCGCTCAGATCGCGGGCGTCGCCCCGGGGTTCGCCGCCTGGGCGAACCGGCTGCTCGGCGGTGAGCGCATCGCGCTCCAGTTCGAGGAGCGCCAGGCGGACAAGCGCTAACGAGCGAGCCTCATACCGCCGAGTGGCGGGCGCGGTTGTTGGTGGCGGGTTGGGTATGAGCCTCGCTCGTGGGGGCGTGGGTGGTGGCCGCGGTTTAGCCTCTTACCAGGGTGCAGGCCGTGTGGCCTGCTGTAGAGCCCCGCGTGGGGGCTTGCGACCTTCGATGAGGGCGCTCGGGAGGCGATCGCCGTGGCCACCATCTCCAGCCTACTGTCCGACCACGTCACGCTCCAGGTCCGCTCGGTCGACCGGTTGTTCCTCGCGGGCTACGTGCCGCGACTTCAAGCGCAGGGACAGCTGATCCGGTTCTTGCTGGAGCGGGCGCAGGGGAACATTCCTTCGCCGGCGATCTTGGGGCGGGTCGGCCGAGCCTACGTCGATGCGGTCGACCGGTTCGCGCTGGATAACGAGATTCCGGTCGTGCGCTTCAAGCGTGGTGAGCGCAAGGAGGACGTTGCGGCCCGCTACTTCGAGGCTGCCGAGCGTGAGCAGCGGTTCGGGGTCGTGTTGATCGGTGTGGCGCAGGAGAAGGCGTCGGCGTGGCGGGGCTGGCGGGAGGGCGGCAGCGACAGCCATCCGCATTTCGAGTTCGCCCGCCAGTCGATCTTCGTCAACCACTACTACTTCTACATTCGTGACCAGGCGTGGGGGCCGTCGTTCCTCAAGACGAACGCCTACGCGCCGTTCGGGGTGTGGGTCTGGCTGAACGGGCACGAGTGGGCCAAACAGCAGGCCGCTCTGCGGGGGATCGAGTTCGCTGAGCTTGAGAACGGGTTTCGCTCGTGCGCGGACCCCGCAGCGCTGGCCGGGATCTGCGCGTCGCTGTGCGAGCACGACGTGCACGCGTTCTTCGCGCGCTGGATGGCGGTGTTGCCGTCGCCGTTCACGCCGGTCGAGCGCGCTCGCTACGGCTACGGACTCTCGGTGCGCCAGTTGGAGATCTCCGATACCCGCGTGTTTGACCGCCCCGCGGCCGGCCGTGCGTGGTTTGAGCAGACGATCCGCGACCAGCTCGACATCGGCCGCCCCGACCGTGTGCAGATCGTCTTCGATCGCAAGATCACCAAGACGACCCCCGGGATCTTCCAGACCAAGGTCATCACGCGCGGCGTCGCACCGATCATCCAGGCCCACTACAAGCACTCCAAGGTCAAGCAGTACCTCAAGGAAGGACGCGCGCTGCGAACCGAGACGACCGTCAACGACCCCTACGACTTCGGCGTCGGACGGCTGCTCACCACGCAAAACTGGCAGGCCCTGATGAGCGTCGGCGAGCAGACCAACCAGCGCCTGCTCGATGCGCAACTTGCGGCGTGCGACTGCGCGCCCGACCCGGCCGCCCTCGCGGCGATCGTGCTGCCGTCCACCCACGACGGCCTACCCGCCCCCGGCCTACGCTTCGGCGACCCACGCGTGATGGCGCTGCTCGCCTGCCTCTGCCACTACGGGCACCTCTTCAACGGGCTGACCAACCGCAGCCTGCGCGAGCTGATCGCCGGCCTGATCCCCGGCTACAGCACCCGCCAGGCGACCTACGACCTGCGACGAGTACGCCGCAAAGGCCTCATCCACCGGATCCCACACAGCCAGCGCTACGAGCTGACCGACCAGGGCCGACGGATCGCCGTCTTCTTCACCAAGACCTACACCCGGATCGTCAACCCCGCCCTCACCGAACTCGACCCCCACCTCCCCGACCAGATCGCCGCGCGCTCGCCACTCGCCCGCGCCTGGCGCGACTTCGAACACGCCCTCGACCAGAAAATTCAACAGGCCGCTATCGCGGCCTGAAAACACGACCCGTTCGCGACACCTTCAACCGCCAAGCGGAACTAGAGGATCTCGTGGAGATCGAAGACGACCCGGTCCGGTAGGCGCGCGGCCGCCGCGATGAACAGGCGGCCGTTGAC
>JBOGYA010000451.1:0-2083 GCA_050696515.1 Solirubrobacteraceae bacterium | reverse complement strand
GCCGCCCACAGGTTGTCGCCGGTTATGTGCCCATACGCCAGCTCGTCGTCCCCCGGGTTGCCGGGAGGCAGCAGCCCCAGCGGGTCGGTTACCGTGACCAGCGAGAGCCAGGCGATCGCAGCCCCCATGCGGGCGAGCTGTGCGTTGGCGTAGGCGGGGCTCTGGGTGAGCTGAGCGTGCCGGTCGAACGCCCATAGAGCTTGACCGAGTCCGTCGTATTGCGCGGCGCGGCTGATGAACAGCCCGTCAGGCTGCTGCCAGGTGTCCAGGAAGGCCAGGTTCTGTGCGGCCTGCGCGTGCAGGCCGGCAAGGTCCAGCGCCTGGGTTTGGAGCGCGCCGTCGCGGATCCAGAATGCCTGGTACTGAAGCTTGTTGGTGCCCTGCACCCAGCCCGAGGGGGTGCGATAGCGCGAGGAGAGGATCTCGGTGAGCGCCGCGCGGTAGGTGTCCGTCGCCTTGGCCTCGGGCACGCTGATCTTCATCATTCCCGCCTCTTCGGCCTCCCACGTGCGTTTGAGCTCGGCTCGGGCTTTGTCGAGGGGCACGTCGTCCAGGGAGCCGGCGCCGGTCGGCGGCGGGTCCAGCGGAATCTGCCAGGTGAAGCTGACTCGGCGGTGAGCTCGCAAGCGCGCTCTGAACAGCCTCCCGTCATGGGGTGAGGTGAGCGTGCTCACCGATGGCGTGCGCAGCGGGCGGCTGGGGGCGGCCGGGCCGCGGGCCAGCAGCAGGCCGGAGCGGTCGAGGTCGCGTCCGGCGGTGGTGTACCTGAAGGCCGAGGAGAAGGTTTGCCCGGGCTGATCGTAGAGTCCGTCGGGCTGGCCGGTCACGGGACGTTCGTAGCGGTAGGCGCCGGTCATCGCACCACGCAGGCCGCGGATCTGAGGGCCGCGCGTGTAGGCCACCTCCATCGCCACCTGGGCCGTGCGTGCGCGGTTGGAGGCGTTGGTCGCGGTCACCGTCTCATAGGCGACGGGCCGGCCGGCGACCGCGACGGCAAAGACGGTCTGGGTGTAGAGGACCGGCCCGTCGGACAGGGTGCTCGACAGCAGCGGCAGGCCCGGGGAGGGCAGCGTGCGCGTCGGCTGGTCCCAGGCCACCAACCGCCTGCCGAAGCGCAGCTCGTACTCCGCCCACCCGGTGTAGAGGTCGCCCTCGGGGGTGACCTCGCCTCCGGCGAGGATGCCGGGCACGGCGATCTGGTCGGTAGGCGCTGCGAGAAAGCCGGTGGCCGGTGGGGTGACGACCGGTGGGGTGGTGGTCGGTGGGGTGGCGGTCGCGGTGGCGGGGAGGAGGAGGCCGAGAGTGAGCAGGACGGTGAGGGTGAAGGCGAGCCGCGTCACTCTGAAAGCTCGACACCCTGCCGGCGCAGCGCCCGTTCGATTGCGCCGTTGACGGTTTCGAGCACGTGCACGCGCGCGTAGTGCTTGGACTCCGCCGCGACCACGTGCCAGCGGGCGTGCTTGGCGTCGGTGCGCTTGAACATCTCCTCCAGCGCCTGCTCGTAGACCTCGCGCTGGCCCCGGTTGCGCCAGTCCTCCGGTGTGAGCTTCCAGCTCTTGAGGGGATCGGTGGCGCGGGCCTCGAAGCGCTTGAGCTGCTCGGCGCTCGAGATGTGCAGCCAAAACTTCACCAGCACGGTGCCCTCCACGGTGAGCATCCGCTCGAGCTCCTCGATCTGACCGTACGCCCGCGTCCACTCCTCCTCGGTGGCGAGGTCGTCCACGCGCTCGACCAGCACGCGCCCGTACCACGAGCGGTCGAGCACGGTGAACCCGCCCCAGCCCGGCAGGGCCGGCCAGAAGCGCCATAGGAAGTGGTGGCGCTTGGCGGTGGGGTCCGGCGCGGCGAACTGCGCGATGCGCACGTGACGCGGGTCGAGCGGCGCCACCAGACGCTTGATTGCGCCGCCCTTGCCGGAGGCGTCCCAGCCCTCGAAGAGGACGCACACGGGTGGGCCCAGGCGCCCGTCGTCCCGCAGCCCCGCGAGGGTCAGCCGCAGCATCAGCAGGCGCTGCTGAAGCTCGGACAGGCGCTCCTCTGACTCTGCGCGCGAGAGGGAGAGGCTCAGGTCGACGTCGTCCAG
>JBOGYA010000450.1:0-2088 GCA_050696515.1 Solirubrobacteraceae bacterium | reverse complement strand
TCTCCGATGGGCGCATGCGCCCATCGGCGGCCAGCGCATGCGCGGGCCGAACTGCACCTAGCGCAGGAAAGGCGGCACGTCGATCTCCTCGTCGGAGATCTCAAGCGTCGAGCGCTAGCGCTCGCCGATGCGCGGCCCGCGGTCCACCGCGCGGCCGGAGCGCTCGCGGCGCACGGCGTGGCCCGGGCGGTGGTCGAAGCCGGTGCCGATCACGGTGACGCGCACCTCGTCGCCGAGGTCCTCGTCGATCACCGCGCCGAAGATGATGTTGGCGTCGCCGTCGGCCGCGCCCTGGATGATCTCGGCGGCCTCGTTGACCTCGAACAGGCCGAGCTCCTTGCCGCCGGTGATGTTGAGCAGGATGCCGGTCGCGCCGTCCACGGACTCTTCGAGCAGCGGCGAGGAGATCGCGATCTTCGCGGCCTCCGCGCAGCGGTTCTCCCCGGCCGCGGAGCCGATGCCCATCAGCGCCGAGCCGGCGTCGTGCATGATCGTGCGCACGTCGGCGAAGTCGAGGTTGATCAGCCCGGGGATCGTGATCAGGTCGGTGATCCCTTGGATGCCCTGGCGCAGCACGTCGTCGGCCTCCTTGAAGGCGTCGAGCATCGAGGTGCGCCGCTCGACCACCGACAGCAGCTTCTCGTTGGGAATCACGATCAGCGTGTCCACGACCTCGCGCAGCCGGTCGATGCCCTCGGTCGCCTGGCGCGCGCGCTGGGTGCCCTCGAACTCGAACGGGCGCGTCACCACGCCGACGGTCAGCGCGCCGATCTCGTTCTTGGCGATCTCCGCGATCACGGGCGCCGCGCCGGTGCCTGTACCGCCGCCCTCGCCCGCGGTGACGAACACCATGTCGGCGCCCTTCAGCGCCTCCTTGATGTCGTCGCGCGACTCCGCCGCCGCGGCGAACCCGACCTCGGGGTTGGCGCCCGCGCCGAGGCCGTGCGTGGAGACGTGGCCGATGTTGAGCTTGATGTCGGCGTCGCACCCCGCGAGCGCCTGCGCATCGGTGTTGGCGGCGATGAACTCCACGCCGCGCAGCCCCGCGTCCACCATGCGGCTGATGGCGTTGGTGCCGCCGCCGCCGACGCCCACGACCTTGATCACTGCTAGGTAGCTGCCTACGCCGCTCTCCATGGTCTTTGTGCTTTCCGCCGAAGCCTAGAGTAATAATTGAGGGTTCAGAATCGGCTTCGTACAGGAAACCAGATTTGCCCACGTTATGCAGGGAACTTCGCCCTGTCAACTTGTGCGACGACTTTTGCAGGATCTCTTGCAGAACCGGTGACTCTCAACCACTACCCGAGGAATGGCTCGGCGGTAGCATCAACCTGAAGTTGAGGCTGAGGATTCTTCCGCAGCGGTGGACCCAGCTTCCTGGGTGGCGCTCCCGCCTGCGCCGGTCGCACTCGCCGGCGATTCCCGCGGGGCGCCCGCGGTCGGCGCCCCCGTGGAGGATTCACCCTGAGCCACCCCGGCGGCGGCTGTGCCAGAGGGCGCCGCGCTCGACCCGCCAGCGGCCGATTCCGCGGCAGTCGGAGCGGTGGCGCTCACCCCGGTGGGGGCCGCGGTGCCGGAGCCACCGCTGACGGCTTCCGCGAGGACGCTCGCGAGCGCGGCGGCGGTGGGGTCGGAGGCGCTCACTTGCGCGGGCGTCGCGCTCCCTTCCAAGCCGCCCGCCGCGGTCGTGCCAGCCGCCGGCCGTTCGGGGGCGCGCACGTCCACGTAGCTCGCTCCCGCGGAGCTCGGGTCGGCGAGCACCCGCGCGGCCGAGAGCCACTTGGTGTGCGGGCGAGTGGCGTCGCCGAAGTAGATCAGCAGGCCGTCGCGCATCGCCACGGTGAGCCCTTCACGGGCGGGCGGGCCATCCATAAAGACGCGCGCGACCCACCCCAAGAGCACGCGCGGAGCGGCGCCCATCACGCTCAGCTCAGCGCGCACCGTCGCGTCCCCCACCCGTCCGCCCGCCGGCGGCGGCGGCGAATGATCAGAAGCCCACCCGCCCGCGATCGCCGGCAGCGAGGCCGAGAGCAGGGCGGGCCCAAGTACGACTCCGTCGGCGGCCACCGCCGTGCGAACCCCAGCCAC
>JBOGYA010000449.1:0-2095 GCA_050696515.1 Solirubrobacteraceae bacterium | reverse complement strand
CGATTGGAGCGGCCCCCCACGGGGGCCGCTCGCCGTTCAGGGGCCAGGCGCCGAATGAATGCGATCCAGTGTCGCCGCGGACGAGGCCGCAATGGTGGGTCAAGCCGTGATCTGTTCGATCGCGCGCAGCGCGAGGGTGTCCTCGTGCAGGTGTGAGAGCCGCGAGCGCCCCGCGCGCAGCTGGGCGCCGCCGCGCGTGTCGAGCTCGAGGTCGGCGAGCGTGCCGAGAGCCGCGCGCAGCCGCTCGGGGTCGCTGCGGGCGACGTCGGCGAGGAAGCGCTCGGCCGCGCGAGAGGGCATCCGCAGGCTGCGCTTGATCTCGGCGGCCGACTCCCCCGCCTGCAGGCGCAGAGCGACGGCGAGTGCCTCGCGCAGGCGCGAGGCCATCAGGTAGGCGAGCCCGCCGAGGCGCTCGCCCTGGCGGCGCAGACGCAGGTACACGAGCGTCGCCTCGCGGGAGTCCCCGCCGACGAGCGCGTCGGCGAGCGCGAACACTCGCCGCTCGGCGGAGTGGGCGGCGTGCTGCTCGATCTGCTCTGCGCTCACGCGGATCGGCTTGGGGGCGCCGCCCCCGCCCCTGGGAGCGTCGCCCGCCGAGTCCGTAGCGCCCGCTCCCCCCCGCGCCACGCCAGTCGAGCCCACAGCGGCTTCCCGGGGATCGTCGAGCTCCAGGGCGAGCTTCTCCAGCTCGCGCAGGATCCGCTGTTGGCGCTCCCCCACCTGCGCGACGAGCGCCTTCGCCGCCGCTTGGTCGAGCTCGATGCCGAGGCGGGCCGCCTGCTCGCGCGCCCAGCGTGGCAGCTCCCACGGCTTGACGGTGCCCTGCTCCACGATCTGGCCTTTGGCGGCCTTGACTGCCTCGTGCACCGCGGGGGGGGCCTTCGTGCGCCCCTCCTCGCGCGCGAACAGCGCAACGGTGGTGTCGGGCGGCAGGTCGCGCATGGCGGGCAGCAGGTGCTCCTGCACCTCCGCCTGCTTCCAGCGCTCCACGCCGTCGACGACGATCACGCGCCGTCCGATCGCGAAGGTCATCGCGGCGAGCGCGAGCGCCACCCCCGCGGGGGCGCCGGCCTCGCCGGAGAGCACCTCGACGGAGCTCGCGTCGCCCTCCTCGAGCGCCAGCGCGTGCAGCCCAGCGCGGCGCTCGGCGATCGCCCCGTGGTCGTCGCCGTGGATCAGGTAGGCGGGCTTGAGCGGGGGCACGGGGCGAGTGTAGGCGAGGCAGCCGACGGCCGCGCGCCGCCGCGGGCGCGCCGGTAGTGCCTCAGTTCGGGCCTCAGTTCAGTCGGGACCCCGCAGGCCCGGCTGGACTGATTGTCTTTTGAGCGACATATACCAGCTTACTGGACCTCTCATCCAGCCAGCTGGTTGCTCTTTCACGGGTCCAGTTTGAAGGTATAGGGTCCAGTTTTGAAGGTATACCTTTCAGACTGGTACACCAGCGCGCCTACCGCACAACGAGGTTGACCAGCTTGCCCGGCACCACGATCTCCTTCACGACCTCTTTGCCGTCGAGGTGCGCCCGCACGTTGGGCGCGGCGCGGCAGAGCTCTTTGAGCTGCTCGGCGCTCGCGTCGGCGGGCGCCTGCACGCGGTCGCGCAGCTTGCCGTTCACCTGGCACACCAACTCGTAGACCTCGCGTTCGAGCAGCGCGGGGTCGGCCTGCGGCCAGGGCTGCTCCCACACCCGCTGCCCGCCGCTGAGGCGGTCGTAGACGTCGGCGCACACGTGCGGCGCGAACGGAAAGAGCAGCGAGGCGGCGGTGGACAGCGCGAAGCGCAGCGCCGGCGTCGAGGCTTGCTCGCGCAGTCGCGAGGACTCGTTCAGCAGCTCCATCACGGCCGCGATCGCGGTGTTGAACGCAAAGCGGCGCAGGTCGGTGGAGACCTTGTCGATCGCCCAGTGGGCCTTGCGCAGCAGCTGCAAATCCTCCTCCATATCTGTTGCAACTGGCGCATGCGCCGAATCCACCGGCGGGCCGGCATGTGTCTTTGGAGCTGTGCCAGCCGGCGCATGCGCCGGCTGGTGGGACGGCACATGTGCCGTCCCAAGGGGAGCCGCATGCGGCTCCCCTGGCAGGGCCGCATGCGGCCC
>JBOGYA010000448.1:0-2097 GCA_050696515.1 Solirubrobacteraceae bacterium | reverse complement strand
CGCCGTGCGCGAGCGCGGCGATGGTGCCGGCCAGCCGCTCGCGAGGCGGGCGGCCGGTGAGCGCGCCGATGAAGTCCTTGCGCGAGATCGCCATCAGCAGCGGCAGGCAGAGCTCGTGCAGGCGATCGACGTGGGCGAGCAGCTCGATCGTGTGAGCGGGGGTCTTGGCGAAGTCGGGCCCGGGGTCGAGGAGCAGTTGCTCGCGGGAGACCCCCTCCCCCAGCGCGACGGCTACGCGAGCCCGCAGGAAGGAGAGCACCTCCCCCACGACGTCCGCGTAGAGGCCGGGGTCCTGCCGGCGTTCGCGGGGGGCGGCGGCGGTGTGCATCACTACGAGCGCGGCCCCCGTGTCGGCGCAGACCCGCGCGAGCGCAGGGTCGCGCAGGCCGCTGACGTCGTTGACGATCCGCGCCCCGGCGGCAACGGCGGCGCGGGCGACGGGGGGCTTGTAGGTGTCCACGGAGATGACGACGGGGCCGGCGGGGTCGAGCCCCGCGACGACGCCCTCGACCAGCGGCACCACACGCTCGATCTCCTCCCGCACCGCCACGGGCGGACGCCCGGTGGTGGCCGACTCCCCGCCGATGTCGAGGATGTCGGCGCCGACGGCGACGAGCTCCAGCGCGAGCGCGACGCGCTCCTCCAGGCTCCCGTAGCGCCCGCCGTCGCTGAAGGAGTCGGGGGAGGCGTTGACGATGCCCATCAGCAGCGGGCGCGCACCGAGCTCCAGCTCACGATCGACCGCGCGCAGGCGATATGCCCTCACGTGCCCGCGAGCCCCTCGGCGCGGGCCTCCTTGGCGAAGCGCTCGACCTCCTCCCGCGTGCGCTGCGCGCTCCAGCCGAGCTCCCCGGCGAGCACGTCGGCGACGCGCTCGACCGGACCCACCCCACTCTCGCCGTCCCGCGCCGGGCGCGCGGGATCGGGTGCGACGGCCCGTCCGGGCGCGGGGTGGTCCCCCCCGAGCTCGTGCGCGGCCAGCAGCCCGAGGCGGGTGCGGCGCAGGAGCACGTCCCCCACCGAGCGCGCCTGCTCGCGGCGGGCGGCGAGGGCGGCCTCGGCGAGCAGGTCGGGCAGGCCGGGGAGGATCGGCTGAGCCAGCTCGCCCCGCTCCGCGGCGAGCGCGAGCACCTCGTGGGCGGCGTAGCCGTAGCGGGCGGCGAGCGCGGTGTAGGACTCCTCGGGCACGCCCTCCACGCGCTGCAGCTCCCCCGCCGCGACGGGCAGCCCGAGCGGGATCTCGTGCGTGCGGCAGGGCGCCTCGCGCGCGTCGCGCTCCACCAGGCGGTCCACCGTCAGCTTCGCCATCCGCCGCCAGGTAGTGAGCTTGCCCCCGGTGATCGTGATCATGCCGGAGGAGGTCTCGTACAGCTCGGCCTTGCGGGAGATGTCCACCGACTTCTTCGGGTCGCCGGAGGAGATCAGCGGCCGCACCCCGGCGTAGGCGCCGGTGAGGTTCGCGGGGCGCAGCGAGGTCGCGAAGAAGGAGTTGACGGCCTCCAGCAGGTAGTCGATGTCCCCGGCGGAGGGTCGCACGTGCTCCAGGGCGCCCTCGTAGTCGTTGTCGGTGGTCCCCACCAGCGTGCGCCCCAGCCACGGCAGCGCGAAGATCGAGCGGCCCTCCCCCGCGGGCACGATCGCGCCCCCGACGAGCGGCAGGTCCTCGCGGCTGAGCGTGACGTGGGTGCCGCGGCTCGGCCGGATGCGCGGCAGCTCGGCCTCGTCGTGGAGCTCCCGCGGGCGCAGCTCGTCGGCCCACACCCCAGTGGCGTTCACGACGGACGCGGCACGTACCGTGAGCTCCGCGCCGCCCTCCAGATCGACCGCCCGCACGCCCTGTGCGCGGCCGTCGCCTTCGAGCAGGCCCACGACCGCCACGCGGTTGGCGCAGACCGCCCCGAAGCGCTCCGCCTCGCCGAGCACGGTCAGCACGAGGCGGACGTCGTCGGTTTGGCAGTCGTAGAAGAGGTACCCCCCGGTCGGCTCGCGCGCGGCGAGCGCGGGCAGCAGCTCCAGCACCTCGGCGCCCGAGATCATGCGGTGGCGCTCGGGGCTCCAGCCGTGCTCTTCCCCGCCTGTGCCCCTGGTCCCCACCCT
>JBOGYA010000447.1:0-2117 GCA_050696515.1 Solirubrobacteraceae bacterium | reverse complement strand
GCCCTACTACTACCATCGCTGCTGGGTGCACCGGCACGTATGGACCCGATGGGGCTGGCGTTGGCGTTGGTTCAATCGCTGCCGCTACCACCGCCATTGGCGTTACTGGCGCCATTACTAAGCCGCCTTGCCGGAACTTCTGTATGCCAAATCGGCATAGGGGCGCGGAGGTAGAGCCTCCGCGTCCCCTGCCACACCACCCGGCATGCGGGTCCGCACCGGGCGGTTCGATGGGTTGAGGTTAGCTGGCAAGTTTTGGCACTCCCAGCCGTTTGAAGAGGTCGTTCGGCAGCGCCATGTTGAGCGCCATCGCCGAGTTGTGCCACCAGCGTCGGCTGTTGCCGGCAACCCGAGCAGCGGTGTCGGAGGTCATCCCGCGGGCGATCAGCTCGCGATAGACAACCCGGCCTCGCTTCCAGTGCTTGAGTTGCACGGCTCGCAGGCGGTGGCGGACCCAACCGTCGATGTCGGCGAACGCGCCCGGTGTCTCCGCAAGCCGGAAGTAGGCCTTCCAGCCCGTGAGATAGGTTCCGAGCGGTTTGCACATCTGCGCGAGACTGCGCCCGGCACTGCGTCGGGTCAGTTCACGCACGCGCTCCTTCATGTGTTCGATGGCCTCCGGTGCGACGCGCCGCCGGATCGTCCGTCCCTTGCCGACCCAGAATGAGAAGCCAAGGAACTTGCTCTTCGTCGCGCGCGTCACCTTGCTCTTGGTCTCGTTGACGCGGAGCCTCAGCTTCCCGAACAGCTTGCGCAGTGAGGTCATCACCCGCTCGCCCGAGCGCTGCGTCCGAACGTAGACGTTCAGATCGTCGGCGTAGCGGACAAAAGCATGTCCGCGCCGCTCCAGCTCCTTGTCGACTTCATCCAGCAGCACGTTGGCCAGCAGCGGCGAGAGCGGGCCGCCTTGCGGCGTGCCCTCGTGCCGCTCGATCACCACCCCATCCGCGAGCACGCCCGCGCTGAGATAGCGGCGGATCAGCCGCAGCACCCGACGGTCCGCGATCCGTTTGGCCAACCGTCCCATCAGCATGTCGTGGTTGACCCGGTCGAAGAACTTCTCCAGGTCGATGTCTACGACGAAGCTGCGACCCTCCTGCACATAGGCTTGTGCCCGCAACACCGCGTCATGGGCACTTCGCCTCGGCCGGAAGCCATAGCTCGCATCAGAGAAGGTCGGGTCGAACAGCGGCTGCAGGACCTGTAACAAGGCCTGCTGGATGAACCGGTCGAGTACGGTGGGGATGCCGAGCTCGCGCTCGCCCCCGCCGGGCTTAGGGATCGCCACCCGCTTCACCGGCGCTGGCTGGTAGCATCCCGCGAACAACTCCTCGCGCAGACGCAGCCAGTGCACACGCAGATAGCCGGGTAACGCTTCGACCGTCATCCCGTCGATGCCGGGACCGCCCGCATTCTGTCGAACACGCTTCAACGCGGCCAGAAGGTTCCGGCGCGCGCACGCCTTCTCCATCAGGCCGTCGGTTCCTGGGCGCTCGTCTCCACTCCCAACCGAGGATGCTTCCACACGCAAGCGCGGCCCTTGCGGCTTCACCGCGCCGGCCGTTTGTGCGTTCGGACCTTGGTCCGACTTCTGTGGCATGGCGTCCCCGAGAGACGTGGGCGTCTCGCCCTCCCCATCGTTCGGCCCTTCGCTGCAACCGCAGCTACTATGGCCTCTGCTGACTTCTCGCTCCGCAGGCCTTACGGCCGGCGTCACCCTTTCGGGCGCAAGGCGAGACCTCCCCGGGTAAGAACATCGACCTTCACTGCGCGACCACCGGATTTACGTCGCCTGAGCCTTGGTCACGACGGCTTCGCGGTCACTTGCCCGCTCGCCCTGCTCGGCTCCGCCTCTTATCCGGTTCCTGTCCGTCGGCCCGCAGCTTCGCTCCGCGCTTCCTTCACGCCGGCCTCGCGGTCCGACGCTCTGCGCTTCGCTTCGCTCGCCGTGACCAGCTTACGAGAGGACTTCCACCTCCAAGTCGATGCCCATGCCGGGCGCACAAGAAAAAGGGCCGCTCACATTGCTGGAGCGGCCCAAGTCTAGGGAGGAAACGCCCAAGGAGGGCGACGGTAGCGCGAGAGATCTATCGCTACCGCACTGCAGCAATATACAC
>JBOGYA010000446.1:0-2131 GCA_050696515.1 Solirubrobacteraceae bacterium | reverse complement strand
CCGCCGGCGCGAGCGGGTCGCTCGCGGCCCGCTTGGCGGGTCTCGCCGCCGTGGAGCGCGAGCACTCGGTGCTCGAGCTTGTCCGTGCCCACGCCGCCGCCGTGCTGGGGCATTCCACGCCCGAGGCGATCCAACCTCAGCGGGCGTTCCAGGAGCAGGGCTTCGACTCGCTGGCGGCGGTCGAGCTGCGCAACCGTCTCACGGCCGCCACCGGCCTGCGGCTGTCCGCGGCGCTCGTCTTCGACCACCCGACCCCGGACGCGCTCGCGGGGCACCTGCTGCGCACCGTCGTGGGTGAGGGGAGCGCCGCTCGCACGGGAGCGGTGGCGCCCGCGAGAGCAGTTGACGAGCCGGTGGCGATCGTGGGGATGAGCTGCAGATATCCGGGTCCCGCCCACCCCGTCCGCTCACCGGAGGAGCTGTGGGAGCTCGTCAGCTCGGGTGGCGAGGCGCTTGGGGGGTTCCCGGCAGACCGGGGTTGGGATCTGGAGGCTCTTGCCGACTCCGGCGGGGGTGGTGCGGGGAGCAGCTATGCGCGTGAGGGCGGGTTTCTCTATGACGCGGGGGAGTTCGACCCGGGGTTTTTCGGGATCGGCCCGCGGGAGGCGCTCGCGATGGACCCGCAGCAGCGGCTGCTGCTGGAAGTGAGCTGGGAGGCGATCGAAAACGCGGGGATCGATCACGCCTCGCTGCGCGGCAGTCAGACGGGCGTGTTCGCCGGGGTCGGCTCGTCCGGCTATGGGGCGGGGCTCGACTCCTCCTCGGCGGAGGGCACCGAGGGCTACCGGCTGACGGGTGGCAGCGGGAGCGTGGTGTCGGGCCGGGTCGCCTACAGCTTCGGGCTGGAGGGCCCCGCGGTGTCGGTCGACACGGCGTGCTCCTCCTCGCTGGTGGCGTTGCACATGGCATGCGCGGCGCTGCGCGCGGGCGAGTGCTCGCTGGCGCTGGCTGGCGGCGTGACGGTCATGGCCACGCCCGAAGTACTTGTCGAGTTCGCTCGCCAACGCGGTCTTGCGCCTGATGGCCGGTGCAAGCCGTTTGCGGACGCGGCCGATGGCACGGGCTTCTCCGAGGGTGTCGGCGTGGTCCTGTTGGAGCGCCTCTCGGACGCGCTGCCCAACGGGCATCGGGTGTTGGGGCTGGTGCGTGGCAGCGCCGTCAACCAGGACGGCGCGAGCAACGGTTTGACGGCGCCGAACGGTCCTTCTCAGCAGCGGGTGATCCGGCGGGCGTTGGCGGACGCGGGGCTGTCGCCGGTCGAGGTCGATGTGGTGGAGGCGCACGGCACGGGTACGACGCTGGGCGATCCGATCGAGGCGCAGGCCCTGCTCGAGACCTATGGGCAGGGGCGTCCGGAGGGGCGTCCGCTGTGGCTGGGGTCGGTGAAGTCGAACATCGGCCACGCGCAGGCGGCGGCGGGGATGGCGGGTGTGATCAAGATGGTGATGGCGCTCGAGCGCGAGTCGCTGCCGCGCACGCTGCACGTGGACGAGCCCACCGCCGAGGTCGACTGGTCCTCCGGCGGCGTCTCGCTGCTGACCGAGGCGCGGCCCTGGCCGCGAGCTGACGCGCCGCGCCGCGCCGGCGTCTCTTCGTTCGGGATCAGCGGCACCAACGCACACCTGATCCTGGAGGAGGCGCCTCCGCCGGAGGCCGCGGCTCCGGCTTCCCCCGAGGTGCCCGCGCCTGCGTGTGGCGTGGTGCCGTGGGTGATCTCGGGTCGCGGGGAGGACGGGCTACGAGCGCGGGCTGGGCGGCTGGGAGCGTTCGTGGTGGAGGCCGATCTGTCCGCGGTGGACGTCGGGCTCGCGCTCGCGGGGGGCACGGCGCTCGAGGATCGCGCGGTGGTGCTGGGCGGGGATCGCGGAGAGCTGCTCGGGGGCGTCGGCGCGCTGGCGCGCGGCGAGCGCGCGGGAGGCGTGTTGCGGGGCGTCGCGGGCGCCGGTGGGGAGCGGCTGGCGCTCCTGTTCACCGGGCAGGGCGCGCAGCGTGTGGGCATGGGCGGGGAGCTGTACGAGGCGCTCCCTGTGTTCCGCGCGGCGTTCGAGCAGGCGTGTGGACATCTGGATCGCCATTTGGGCTGCTCGTTGAGGGAGGTCGTGCTTGGCGGGGAGGATGCCGGCGGGGGCCT
>JBOGYA010000445.1:0-2132 GCA_050696515.1 Solirubrobacteraceae bacterium | reverse complement strand
GGGTGATACTGTGGCCCCGAGCGCTGGTATGCTGGCGCTATCGTGTAGCGCTATACTAGGGCCACGATGGCTGTGGATACGGCGACGATTCGCGTGGCTCGCGGTACTCGCGACCTGCTGGCCGAGCAGGCGCGGCAGCGTGGCGTGTCGCTGTCCGCCCTGCTCGCGAAGATAGCGCGCGAGCAGGAGATCGAGGCGATCTTCGAGGCCGAGCGACAGGCGACTCTCGCCGACGCTCAGAACCCGGCCGCGTTGGAGGAGATGCGCCTCTGGGAGGCGACGCTGGAAGATGGCATCGACTTCGACTGAGCCCCGCCGCGGTGAGGTGTGGCTCACGTCGTTCGGCGCCGCCAGGCCCGGCGAGCCCGGCAAGAACCGTCCCGCGATCGTCGTTACGGCCGATTACCTGAGCGTTGGCAGCGTGGCCGACCTAATCGTGGTCGTGCCGATGTCGAGCTCTGTCGCGCCCTCCCCGCTGCGCCCCGAGGTCACGGACATCGAGGGTGTCGACCGGCTCAGCCGCGCGATCTGTCGAGCCGTCCGGGGCATGGCCCGCAGTCGCCTGTTGCGGTGTGTAGGGGCGCTCACACCCGAGACGCTAACGGAGGTCGAGCGGGCACTTGCGCTGGTCCTCAGCCTGGAGAACGCCCGCGCCCAGGGCTTCTGATCCGCCGCGCGGCGCGTGGGCGCTGCGCGCCGCCGTGTTGTGCGCGTTCGGGATGGCCGCGACCTGGACGCTTGCGGAGCTCGTTCCCGCGGTCCACCTGCGCGACGCGGTGGTGCTCAACGAGTTCACCAAGCTCGAGCGCCCAGGCGTGGATACTTTGGCAAACAGTCTGCTGCACCTGCTCGATCCGCTGCTCTACACGCTCTGGGCGCTGCTGCTCGTCGCCGTCGCGCTCCTGCGCCGCCGGCCGCGGGTGGCGCTCGCGGTGGCGGTGGTGCTGCCCGCCGCGCCGGGCATCGCCGAGGCGCTCAAGCCGCTGCTCGCGCACCCCCACGACAGCGTCGGCTTTCAGTGGGTCGGTCCCGCCTCCTGGCCGAGCGGCCACGCGACCGCGGCGATGACGCTGGTGCTGTGCGCGCTGCTCGTCGCCCCCTACCGCCTGCGTCCGCTAGTCGCCGCGCTCGGCAGCGCGTTCGCAGTAGCGGTCGGGTGCTCGCTGCTGATCCTCGCGTGGCACATGCCCAGCGACGTGCTCGGCGGCTACCTGCTCGCCGCGCTGTGCGTCTCGCTGGCGGTCGTCGCTCTGGGCGATGCCTGGGATCGGCCGGCTGCCCTGGGGCGCCCTCGGGGGAGCGGGCGCTAGGAGCGCCCGGGGGCCGGCGCGGCCTCGTGCGTCCCGGGGTCCCACAGCGGCTCGCCAGCCTCCCTCTCGTTGACGGCACGGGCGAGGATGAAGAGCAGGTCCGAGAGACGGTTCAGGTAGCGCACGACCTCCGGGTTCGAGTCCTCGACGGCCAGGACGCGGCGCTCCGCGCGGCGGCAGACGGTGCGGCAGACGTGCAAGTGCGCGGCGGCGGGGGTGCCGCCTGGGATCACGAAGGAGCGCAGCGGCGGGAGCTTGGCGTTGACCTCGTCGCACGCCTCCTCCAGCCATACGGTGTACTCGGATGTGACGCGCAGCCGCTCGCGCTGACCACCGTCGGGCACCGAGAGGTCGGCGCCGAGGTCGAGCAGGTCGTTCTGCACGCGGCGCAGCCACTCCTGCAAGCGGGCGGGCAGACCGGGCTGGACGAGCGCCACGCCGAGCACGGAGTTCAGCTCGTCCACGGTGCCGTACGCCTCCACGCGGGGGTGCACCTTGGAGACACGGCTCATGTCCCCGAGATGGGTCTCGCCAGCGTCCCCGAGCTTGGTGTAGATGCGGGTCAGGTTGACGGTCATGGGCACATCGAGTCTGGCACATGGTCCACCTGGGTGGCGCGCGTCCGCTCGATCGGATACGTTCTCGCCCCTCAATGCGGGTTGGCGTTCCGAAGGAGACCGCGGCGGGCGAGCACCTGGTGGCGCTCGTGCCCGAGGTGGTCGGCAAGCTGAAGTCCAGGGGCCTCGACGTCCTCGTGCAGCGCGGGGCGGGCGCCGGCGCACTGCTGCCGGACAGCGCCTTCGCGGACGCCGGCGCGGAGTT
>JBOGYA010000444.1:0-2133 GCA_050696515.1 Solirubrobacteraceae bacterium | reverse complement strand
GACGACGCGAGCAACGTGCGCGCCCTGTCGCAGGCGGCCGGGCGCGCCGGCGCGACGCTCGACGTTTACGTCGAGGTGGACGTCGGCGCGCACCGCTGCGGCGTCGCGCCGGGCGAGCCCGCGCTTGCGCTCGCGCGCGAGATCGCTGCCTGCCCCGGGCTGCGCTTCGCGGGTCTGCAGGCCTATCATGGCGCGGCCCAGCACCTGCGCACGATGGCCGAGCGGCGCGGCGCGATCGGCCGCGCCGCCAGCGCCGCCTACCAGACCCGGCGCCTGATCGAGTCCGAGGGAATTGCCTGCCCGACGGTGACCGGCGCCGGCAGCGGAAGCTTCGTGTTCGAGATCGAGTCGGGTGCCTTCGACGAGATCCAGCCCGGCTCCTACCTGTTCATGGACGCCGACTACGCGAAGAACGAGTGGGCCGCGCCGCTGCCGCGCTTCGAGCACGCCCTGTTCGTGCTCTCGACCGTGATGAGCCGGCCGGCGGCGGATCGCGCGGTGCTAGACGCCGGGCTCAAGGCGCTTGCGGTCGATTCCGGCCTGCCGCTGGTATGGGAGCGCCCCGGGCTGCGCTACGCGCGCGCCTCGGACGAGCACGGCGTGCTCGAGATCGCGGCCGGTGCGCCGCCCGCGCTGGGCGACAAGCTGCTGCTCGTGCCGGGCCATTGCGACCCCACCGTGAACCTGTACGACTGGTACGTTTGTGTGAGGGCTGGTTTCGTAGAGGACATCTGGCCGATCATCGCCAGAGGGGCATTGACTTAAACGGATAAGGAAATCAATCCCGGTGTCGCCCGGCTCCGCGGGCCCGTTGTGGGCGCGCCCGGCGCGGATACGCGAGGCTCTCTTCGCCTAGCGGCGCACGGCCTGCTCGAGAAACGCCTCCAGCGCGCGCACCGGCTCGAGATCGCCGAACAGCACGCCACGCCGCGCCTCGATGCGCGCGCGCACATCCTTTCGGTAAGCGGCGTCGCTCGAGAGGCGCACCGCGATCCGGACGTATTCGTCCCCCGATCCGGCCACCAGCTCCGCGAGCCCTATTCTGCGGAGGATGCCCGCGGCGAGGTTGCCGCGCAGGAACCGGCCCTCGCGGGTGACGAGCGGCAGCCCGCCCTCGACCGCCTGCATCGCCGTGTTGAATCCGGAGAAGCCCAGCGTGTCGAGGAACACGTCGGCGCGCGCAAGCAGCCCGCGGAACACCGCCGGGCTCTGCCACGGCAGGAACGCCGCGAAATCGTCGAAACGCAGCCCGGCCCCGGCGAACGCCGCCGCGAGCCGCCGACGGAGCTTCTCCGACATCTCGCCGGACTCGAAGCTGAAGAAGACCAAGCGGCAGCGGCCGAGCCGCCGGGCGATCTCGACGAGCAGCCGGTCGTAACGGGGCGCGTACTTGAAGGGCACGCCGGGACACACGAGGACCGGGCCTTCGGCCCCGCCCAGGTCCGGCGGGTCGCCCGCGGGGAGCGCCGCGGGCTGGTAGCAGCAGCCGAGATGCGGCAGCGCCACCAGCCGCTCGGTGTAGTTCGACTGCGCGCCGTCCGCCTCCATGTCCTGCGCCGAGAGGAAATAGTCGATCGTCGGGAGCCCGGTCGTCTCGGGGTGTCCCCAGGCCACGGCCTGCACCGGCGCAAGGCGCAGGCTGGCGAGGCGCACCGTGAGCGGATGCATCCCGACGTCCGGAAAGACGACCACGTCCGGCCGCCGGTCCGCGATCGCCTCGACCCATTGCCGCAAACCTCCTGCACGCTCGGTGAAGTGCGCGGCGAGCGACCGCGCGGCTTCCGTCTCGGCGTCACGATCGGTCCCCAGGTGAAACGCCTCGGGCACGACCCGGCGCCGGTCGAGATTCTCGAACCAGCCCTTCATGATGGCGTTCCAGACGGAATGGTTGCGAAAGTGCGCCGAGACCACCGCGACGCGGATCGGGCCTTCGCCGCGCGTCTTTTCGGGCGCCGCGAACCCCTGCTTGCGCGACCACGCCCGCATGATGCCCGCGCACAGGCGTCCGTAGCGCTCGAGCAGCGCGCGATTGTCCTCGTCGTGGTAGGCGAGGTAGAAGGGCTGGTGCGCGCCGACCGCGCGCCACGCGCCGGCGCGCGGCGCCGCGCCGAAGCGGTGCTCGATCTCACCCAG
>JBOGYA010000443.1:0-2141 GCA_050696515.1 Solirubrobacteraceae bacterium | reverse complement strand
CGCGACGCTCATCCGCTGCTCGGCGAACGCGCGACCGCGCGCACCGAGCGCCGCGCGTGCGTGCTCGTCGGCGAGCAGCGCAGCGATGGCCTCGGCCAACGCACGCGATGTCGGCGGCACCACCGCGGCCGCTTCGCGGCGAATCAGCTCAGACCAGCGGCGGGGGCCGTCGATCGCGATGACAGGCCGGCCGGACGCGAGCGAGCCCGCCAGCGTCCCCTTGCGCGACGATGGGCCCGAGGCGTCCACGAACAGCAGGATCTCGCAAGCCGCGAGCGCGTTCGAGAGGTCTTGGGCCGCGAGCGTGCCCGAGAAGGACAGCGCCTGCTCCACACCGTGCGCGCGCGCCGCATCGAGCCACGTCTGAGCCGCGGCGGAGGGGTGACCGGGCGCTCCGAGCAGCGCCAGGCGAACGTCGCGCCCGCGGTCCCGCACGCGGCGAACGGCGTCGAGCACGAGCGCGACGGCGGCGCCCTGGTAGGAGTAGCCGAACAGCCCGACGACGGGGTCAGGGCGCGGCGCGGGCGGCGCGGCGGCCGGCGGGGGCAGGTTGGAGAACACCGGCGCGACCACCGCCCTGCGCTGCGGCAGCCACGGCCGGGACGCGAGCCACTCGGCGCGGAAGTCGGTGGTGGAGACGACCGCCGCGGAGAGGCGCATCACGCCGATCAGACAAGCCCGCTGGGTGAGAGCCCACACCTTGCCGCGCCAACCTCCGTGCCGCCACGGGTAGACGAACTCGTGCAGCACGGTGAGCACCGGGACCCGCGAGCTGCGCAGAGCCGACAGCGTCGCGGAGACGAACAGCGGAAGACCGCGGTGGGCGTAGGCGAATACCGAGTAGTGCAGCAGGACGGCGTCCGGACGGTCCCTGTCGAGCTCGGCGGCGAGCGCGCGCGCCCAGGCTCGAACCTCCGCCCGGGCGGCGGGCATCGATTCCGTGCTGCGCGTCAGCCAGTGCAGCGAGCACGACACATGCTTGCGACTCAACCCCTCGGCGAGGAGGACGGCGTGGTCGCGCGCGCCGCAGGTGGGGCCGGCGGACATGCCGACGACCGCCACCCGCAGAGCCGGCCGCGCGCGCTCCTCGCCCGCGGCGGGCGTCAGGGTCAGTGCCGGCGAGCCGTTCATCCCCTCGACCGTGCTCCGTCCGCCGGGCGGTGGGCGTGCCGTGCTCCGTCCGCCGGGCCACGGGCGTGCCGTGCTCCATCCGCCGGGCCGTGGACGTGCCCGGCCGGGCGGGCGCCAAGGAGCTCTCCCCGGTAGGCGGCCTCGATCGCCGCGGCGAGCGCGCCCAGATCCCCCGTCGGCAGGACCACACCGTCGCGCCCCGGGTCGACCAGCTCCTTCATCCCGGTGTTCTCGCTGACGAGGACCGGGACGCCGCAGGCCAGCGCCTCCACGGGGGCGTAGCCGAACCCGTCTTCGTAGCTCGGGTGCACGCAGAGCGCGGCGGCGCGGAGGTGGGGCAGTGGATCGCCGGGGGCGATCTCGATGCGAGGGTCCTCGGCACACGCGCGCTGCACGAAGCGCCGCATACCCCGCGTTCCCCACCCTCCCACCAGCACCAGCCGCAGATCTGGATGGGCGAGCCGGCGGACCGCGTCGATCAGCAGCGGGACGCCCTTGACGACCGAGAGGCTGCCGACGTACACGACGTCGAACGTCGCCCCCGCGCGAGGCTCGCCGCCGGACACGTAGCGGGGAGCGGGAGTGAGCGGGAACCGCGACAGCGCCGCTTCGGGGACGCCCTCCTCGACGAACGACTCCCAGGCGTGCCGGGAGGAGACGTAGATGCGGTCGGCACGTGCGTACTCCGCCACGTTCCGCCACACCAGGCGAGTCGCCCACGAGCCCTCCAGCGGGTACCGCCGGTGGGCCTCGGCGTGCTGGCGCACGACCCGCCGCAGGTGCGAGGTGGCCGACACGAGCGCCACCGACTGCACCCCCGCCCTCCGTGCGGCGCGCAGCTGCGCCACGGCCTGGCCGTTGAATGCGATCAGGTGGTCGGCCGCCGGCAGCCGCCGCGCGGCGTCGGCGTCGAAGGCGACGCTCTCCACCCACGCGCGCCAGGCCGGCGAGGAGCGCACCGCGGGGCCGAGGACAGTGGTGAGCGCGCGCCCGTGCGAGCGGCCACGCGG
>JBOGYA010000442.1:0-2141 GCA_050696515.1 Solirubrobacteraceae bacterium | reverse complement strand
GGTAGCGCACGGGGTCCACGCAATCTGCGCTCCGGCGGGCGCGGGAGGTGCGCCCACGGCGAGGATCGGGGCCGCCAGGAATGCGACGGCGAGCTTCCTGACGGAGGGTCGCACCAGTTGGAATCTAGTCGATCGCACGCCGCGACGCGCCTGCGGGCGGTGCGTCGCGGCGGCGCACGCACCAGCCGCTCTCCGGCGATCTCGCCGCGCGCCGCCGGGCGTGTAGGGTCCCGCGCGTGGATCGCTCTCGCCAGACCGTGACGGCTCCAGGGGCGCCGGCGGCGATCGGCCCGTACAGCCACGCGGTGCTGGTCGGCCCGCGATCGGCGGGGGGGCTGCTGTTCTGCTCGGGCCAGATCCCGCTCGACCCGGCGAGCGGCGAGGTGGTGGGCGCAAGCGCGGCGGAGCAGGCGCGGCGGTGCCTGGAGAACCTGCAGGCGGTGTGCGCCGCGGCGGGAGCCACGCTCGCGCAGGCGGTGCGGGTGACGGTTTACATGACCGACCTGGAGCGCTTCGGGGAAGTGAACGAGGTGTACGCCGAGTTCTTCACCGCGGCGCCGCCGGCGCGGGTGACGGTGGGAGTGGCGGCGCTGCCCAAGGGGGCGCAGGTGGAGATCGACGCGGTGGTGGCGCTTGGGGACCCTGGGTGAAACCGTCTACCACGTGGAGCTGCGCCACTTTCCGCGCAACGTGTGCCGCTTCAACCTGAGCGGGGAGCAGCTGCGGACCACGGTGCTCGAGCCGTGGGCGGCCGACCGGCCGTTCGAGTTGGGGGAGCTCAAGTGGGACCCGCGCCACGCCCGGCTCACGGTGCTCGAAGGGCCACCCATCCCCCCGGCGCAGCTCTCGATGGGCCGGGGCTGGCGCACCGCGCAGCGTCAGGGCAAGGACGTGACGGCGCAGCTGCTGGCCGCGGCCGGGGAGGCGCTCGCAAGAGCGGGCGGAGTGCCGGTGGCCTCGGCGGCGCAGGGTGCGCCGGGCGGGGCTCCGGCGGCGGCGGCGACTTCGACGCCTGTGGGCGAGGGAGCGACGGACCTGGCAGCGGACTCCCTCGGCCTCGAGCTGCTCGCGCAGATGGGCCCCGAGCAGACCGCGCTGCACCGCGCGTGGGAGCTGGCGGCCACCCGCGACCCGAGCGGACCGGCGAGCGACGCTCTGGCCCTCGCGGAACGCGCGGTCGCCTCGCTGCTGCGCGCGCGCCTGATCGTGCTGCTGCGTGCGGCTGGACCTGGGGCCACCCCGGAAGCGATGCGCGAGCAGGACGCCGCTGCGGCCCTACAAGCTCCTGAGAGCTGGACCGGCACGCAGATCTGGATGCGTAGGGCCTGAGGCGACCAGCCAGGCGCCATCCAGGGCGGCGCAGACCCACCGCTACACTTTCGACCCTGGCCTGGTGGGCGTAGCTCAGCTGGTAGAGCTCCGGGTTGTGGTCCCGGCGGTCGGGGGTTCGAGTCCCCTCGCTCACCCCTTGTAGAACCCGCATAACTGTGCGGGTTTGCGCTTCTTGGGGGCGGAGCGGGGGTTGGATTGAGCGGGGGTGGTAACCGAAGTGGTAACCCGCCAAGGAGCTGCGCTAAACCGCAACTCGCGGAACCGGGGCCGCGCCTGGTAGGTGGGCACTAATCGCTGCGGACGGCGTGCAACGCCGCCTTGAAGGCGTCGGCGTCCTCGTAGACCTCGCCGGGGTCGGTCTTTCCCTGGCGGTCGGCTTCCAGCTCGCCAGCGAGCCAGTCGGGGGTCCAGAACCACGCCTGGTCGGGATCGATCCGGCCGTCCGAGAGGCTGCGCAGCAGCACGGCGGCACCGTCGAGTGTGTTCTCGGGCAGGCCCTCCACCAACTCGTGTAGCTCCATCTTGGTCATGCCGTCATTCTCGCACGAGTTGCGGACCACAGGAAGGCGATGGCTGCTCGGCTCAGGATGCGTCGCGCAACTCCCTGACGAGCCCGATCAGGTGCCGCTTGGCTGCGGGGCTCAGGTAGGGCTCTCCGCGGAAACTGTCGCAAATCGTGATCGTCTCCTGGCAAGCGACATGCGACTCGCTCGCGCCGCGACACAGGATGATGCTGTTGTTCGACCCCGCGCATGCGCGGGGTCGCGCAGGGCCGCATGCGGCCCTGCGGGGGACGGCCACATGTGGCC
>JBOGYA010000441.1:0-2142 GCA_050696515.1 Solirubrobacteraceae bacterium | reverse complement strand
GCCGTTGCTCCACGACTTGACCGAGAACGGCGGATTGGCGACGGCGAAGTCGAACGTGCGCACCCGCACTCCGTTGTCGAGGTGCTGGGGGCTTGTGATCGTGTCGCCCTTGGCGATCTCGTTGACGTCCTCCGCCTTTTGGTGAAGGATCAAGTTCATCTTCGCGAGCGCCCACGTGGCGTTGTCCTTCTCCTGGCCGTAGATGGTGATGCCGCGCGGCGCCTCGGCCGCGACCTTCAGCAGCAGCGATCCGGAGCCGCAGGTGGGGTCGTAGACGGTCTGGTCCTGGCTCGTGTCGGGCCGGATGCCGACGATCTTGGCGATCACGCGCGAGACCTCGGCGGGGGTGTAGAACTGGCCCTTGGACTTGCCCGACTCGGTGGCGAAGTGCCGCATGAGGTACTCGTAGGCGTCGCCGAGCAGGTCGTCGCCCTCCGCGCGGCTGCCGCGGAAGTCGAGGTCGGCGAAGATCGCTACCAGCTTGCTGAGCCGGTCCTGCATCTCCTTGCCCCGGCCGAGCTTCTCCTCGTCGTTGAAGTCGGCGAGGTCGATCACCCGCTGGAGGTCGTTCGCATCCGCCAGCCTGGCGATGATCTTGTTGATCCGGTCGCCGATCTCCTTATCGCCTTTGAGCGCGACCATGTCTTCGAACGAGCCGCCGCGCGGGATGTCGATCAGGCTGTTCGGATCGGCCTGCGACTTGTCCGTGACGTACTTCACGAACAGCAGCGTGAGGATGTAATCCTTGTACTGCGAGCCGTCCATGCCGCCCCGTAGCTCGTCGCAGCTCTGCCAGAGCGAGCGGTAGAGGTCGGACTTCTTCAGCGCCACGCGCGCGGCTCCCGCCTCGCCATGTACGCGTCGAGCGATCCCTGCTCGCCCACTCTCTCCTCAGTCACTGCCGCCATCAGCTCCGCGCAAGATACCGGCGACCCGAGGCCCTGCCCTCCTCGAGCACTACCACCTCTGGCAGAGGTCCAACTCTCGAGAGCGTCGATCCACGGCCACACCCTAGCGTCTCTAACGCAAAAGCGCTATTTCTTTAGGGACGCATGGGGACCGTAACGCACGGTTAAGGGTCGTCTCGACAGCTGCGTCACCCGGTCCACGCCGGCCTCCAATTACCGAGGCCCTACCACCGTCCTCCCGCCGCCCCCGGGGCCTTTTGAGCACGCCGCGGCCTCCGCGCGCGCACGCCGAGGGACCCGGAGGGTCCAATCCCAATTCCTTGCCCCTACGGTGCGAAGAACGCCTGCGATATGTAGCGCTCGCCCGAGTCCGGCACGATCACGACGATGCGCTTTCCCCGGGATTCCTCGCGCGCGGCGAGTTGCAGCGCCGCCCAGATCGCCGCGCCCCCGGAGATGCCCGTGAGCAGGCCCGTGCGCTTCGCGCAACTCCATGCGGTTTGGATCGCGTCCTCGTCGGCGACCGCGATCACCTCGTCCAGCAGCTCCCGCTCGAGCACCGGCGGCACGAAGCCCGCGCCGATGCCCTGGATGCGGTGCGGGCCGGGCGCGCCTCCCGACAGGACCGCCGAGCTCTGTGGCTCCACGGCTACGATCCGCAGCTCTTGGTTGCGCTCGCGCAGGTACCCCCCCGCGCCGGTGATCGTCCCGCCGGTGCCCACGCCTGCCACCAGCACGTCGGGCGGGCCCGACAGCTCGCGCTCGATCTCCGGGCCCGTCGTGCGCCGGTGCGCCTGCGGGTTGGCGGGGTTTGAGAACTGGTCGGGCAGCCACACGTCCGGGTCGCGCGCGAGCTCCCGCGCCGCCGCCACCGCCTCGCTCATCCCCCCCAGCGACTCGGTGATCTGCACCTTTGCCCCGTACAGCTTCAGCAGGCTCTCCCGCTCGCGGCTCATCCCCTGCGGCAGCGTCAGCACCAGCTCGTACCCCTTGGCCGCGCACACGAAGGCCAGCGCGATCCCCGTGTTGCCGCTGGTCGCCTCGACGATCGTCGTGCGGCCCGGCTCGATCCGCCCCTCCGCCTCGGCGGCCTCGATCATCGCCACCCCGATCCTGTCCTTCACGCTGCCCCCGGGGTTGCGCGACTCGAGCTTCGCGTACACCTCTACCCCGTTCTCGGCCCAGCCCTTTGGTCTGTGTGCCTGCGAGCGTCGATCGGTCGCCTCGCTCAGCA
>JBOGYA010000440.1:0-2158 GCA_050696515.1 Solirubrobacteraceae bacterium | reverse complement strand
GTCTACCTCTCCTCCACCTACGACGGCCCGATCGGGATCGCCGCCGCCCTCCACGCCGCCGCTGTGCTGGCGCCGCTGCCCGCGTGCGGCCTCGCGACGCTCGGGCTGTTCGCAGGACTCGAGGAGGACCCGCTGCCGGTGCGGGACGGGCGCATCGCGGTGCCCTCAGCCCCGGGGCTTGGGGTCGATGCGGCGTGATGGTCGAAAGAGCTCTTCAGAGCGCATATACCCACGATGGTCGAAACAACTTCAGACCACATATGCACGACGTTCAAAGCAACCTTTCAGATCCCATATAGCCGGTGGTCTTGAAGAGCTTTCAAGGCCCTATACACGATGGTCGAGAGAACTTTTCAGACCCCATATAGCCACCGATCGTCGAAGCAACTTCAGACCGCATATGCACGATGTTCAAAGCAACTTCTCAGACCCATAGGCCGGTGGTCTGAAGAACTTTCAAGGGCCTATACACGATGGTCGAGGCAAACCTTTTCGGACCCCATATAGCCGGTGGTTTGAAGAACTTCTAAGACCCTATATGGGGCCGTTCGCAACGCATCTCACCCCCCGACCACCCCTCAACCGAGCGCCCGAGCGACCGAGCGACCGCCGCGGGGCTCTCCAGCGGCAGCCCGTGGCCACCGGGCGCTACGAGGAGCGTCCCATCCGCCAGCCGCTCGACCAGCCGCCGCCCCAGCGCCAGGAACTTCGCGTCGCGCTCGCCCACCAGGACGGTGACGGGCATCCGCAGCTCGGCCAGCCGATCCCAGAGCGGCGTCATCTCCCCCGTGCCAAGCCCCCGCAGGACCGAGGCCAGGGCGTCCGGCCGGTTGCGCCGCTGGTCCGCGCGCGCCAGCGCCCCCACCTCCGGGGGGTCCTCGGCAAATAGCGGTTGTGTGCGCCACCGCTCGATGAACTCCTCGAACGGCGCGCGTTCGAGATCGTCGGCGAGCAGGAGGTCTGAACGCCGCCGCGCGGCCCGCTCGGCCCCGTCCTCGATGCCCGGGTTGACGCCTACAAGCACGAGCCGCGCCACTCGCCCCGGCGCGGCGAGCGCGACATGCAACGCGATCCGCCCCCCCATCGAGTAGCCGCACAGCGCGAAGCGCTCGGGGCTCGCGGCGAGCACGTGCCCGACGCAGCCGGCAAACGAAATCGGCCGTGGCGCGTCCGCGGCCTCGCCGTGGCCCGGGAGGTCCAGCGGCAGGGGCCGGTAGCGTTCACGGTCGAGCAGCCCCACCACGCCGTCCCACGTACGGCGGGTGCCGCCGAAGCCATGCAGGAGAACGACGCTCTCGGGCATGCCGCGATCCTATTGTCCTCCTCACCACCCTTTGCGCTCCCGAACCCACGACCCGCACCGAGACCCCCTCCCACTCGTCCGACCCGCACTCGCGTGAGCGCCGCCACTGACACCTACCTCCTCCTGCGCGCGTTCGTGGACGAGCTGGCGCGCTGCGGGCTGCGCGACGCGTGCACTTCACCCGGATCGCGCTGCGCGCCGCTCGTGCTGAGCCTCACGCGGGAGCCGCGGCTGCGCTGCCACTCCCACATCGACGAGCGCTGCGCCGGGTTCTTCGCGGTCGGGCTCGCCAAGTCCTCGGGGCGGCCGGTCGCGGTGACCTGCACTTCCGGCACAGCCGCGGCGGAGCTGCTGCCGGCCGCGATCGAGGCGCACGAGGCGGGCGTGCCGCTGCTGATCCTCACCGCGGACCGCCCCCCCGAGCTGCGCGAGAACGGCGCCGGACAGACGATCGACCAGATCAAGCTCTACGGGAGCGCCGCCAAGTGGTTCTTCGAGGTCGGCGTGCAGGAGCAGAGCGAGGCCGGACTGCGGTGGATGCGCACGCTCGCCTGCCGCGCCTACTGGCGGGCACTGGAGGGCCGGCCCGGGGTGGTGCACCTCAACTTCCCCCTGCGCGAGCCGCTCACCGGCGACGGCGAGCCACTGCCGCCCGACGAGACCGGCCGACCCGAGAGCGCGCCCTACGTGCGCCGGCCCGCCGCGCGCCTGCACGCGCCAGATGCGACGGCCGAGCTCTCGGCGCTAATCGCGTCCCGTACCCGTGGTGTGGTGGTCGCCGGACGCAGCGAGCGCACCACGCCGGCCGCCGCCGCCGCGGAGTTCTGCGCCGCCGCGCGCTGGCCGCTGCTGGCG
>JBOGYA010000439.1:0-2166 GCA_050696515.1 Solirubrobacteraceae bacterium | reverse complement strand
AACATGATCCGCGCGAGGAAGCGGTCGTAGATGCGTCCGTTCTCGCTCGCCGAGCGCTGCGCGAGGCCGGTCGCGTAGAGCTCCCGCTCGGAGTAACCCCCTTTGCGCGAGGCCACCAGCACGCGGTCCCACGCGCTGGGTGCATAGCCCACGCGGAACACCCGTAGCGTCTCCTCGCGCAGACCGCGGGCCTCCAGGTACTCCCGCGCGCGCGCCGCCTCCTTGGACTCCCACAGGCACCGTTCGTAATAGGCGCTCGTGCGCGCCAACAGCTCCAGCAGGCGCTCGCGGCGGCGGCGGTGCTCGGCTTCGCGGGGGTCCTCGGCCTCGCGCTCCAGCTCCACACCACAGCGGTCCGCGAGCAGCTCGAGCGCTCCTTTGAAGTCCACCCCCTCGCTCTCCTGCACGAACGTGAACACGTCTCCCTTGGCCTGGCAGCCGAAGCAGTAGTACACCTTGCGCGTCGGGTCGATTCCGAAGGAGGGGCTGCGCTCGTCGTGGAAGGGGCACAGGCCCTCGTAGCTGCTGGGGCCCGCGCGGCGCAGGTCGGTGCGTGCGGAGACCAGCTCCACGAAGTCCACCGCGTCGCGCACCCTGTCCTTGGACGCCTGTGTGTAGCGGGCCACGGGCCTTACGCTACTAACGCGCGAATGCGCGGGGCACCTGTAGGTCGGTGTACACCCTGATGCAGTAGCGGTCGGTCATACCGGCAACGTAGTCGGTGACCCGCTGGGCGAGGTTCGACTGGTCGTCCTCCCCGGTGGCGGGTAGGTGCACTGGCAGCTGCTCCGGGTACTCGACATAGTGCTCGAACAGCCTCCTCACAACGGCCTCGATGCGCTCGCGCTCCGCGCGCACCTCCGGGCCGAGGTAGACGCGCTCGAACATGAACTCCCGCAGCTGCCCCATCGCCCGCGCGGCCTCCTGCCCCTGGACGATCTCCCCGGCGCGCTCGGAGTGCTCCACCATGTCGTGCACCAGCGCGTCGATCCGCTCCGAGCCCGTGCGCCCGAGTGCCGCGATCGGCTCCGCGGGCAGGTCACGCTCGTCCAGGAGGCCTGCGCGCACGGCGTCGTCGATGTCGTGGTTGATGTACGCCACGCGATCCATAACACGCACGATCCGCCCCTCCAGCGTGGCCGGCTCGGGGGCGCGGCTTGAGTGGCGGGCGATCCCGTCGCGGACCTGCTCGGTCAGGTTCAGGCCCGCGCCGTCGCGCTCCAGGTGCTCCACCACCCGCAGGGAGTGCTCGTAGTGGTGGAAGCCTCCGCCGAAGCGCTCGCACAGGCAGGCGTCGAGCACCTCCTCGCCGATGTGCCCGAACGGGGGGTGCCCGAGGTCGTGCCCCATCCCGATCGCCTCCACTAGATCCTCGTTGAGGCGCAACGCGCGCGCCACCGTCCGCGAGATCCCCGTCACCTCGAGCGTGTGCGTGAGCCGCGTGCGGTAGTGGTCGCCCATCGGCGCCACGAACACCTGCGTCTTGTGCTTCAGGCGGCGGAACGCCTTGCAGTGCACAATCCTGTCGCGGTCGCGCTGGAAGGGGGTGCGCAGCGAGCAGTCGGGCTCCTCGTGCGCACGCCGCGCGGGGTAGGATCGCGCCGCGAGCGGCGCGAGCGTCAGCTCCTCGAGCTCCCGCCGGCGCGCGGCGAAGGCCGCCGCCACCGTGTCCTCGTGCGCTACGACGCTCATCCTCCGATTGTGGCACCGCACGGCGACGACAGACGGCTCCGGCGAGACGGCCCGCGCGAGGCGGGGGCACGATACAGGCAACCGGCCCTTTCAGCGCGAACGTTCGGCGGCGGGCATCAGTCGCAGGTGGGCGTGGTGCTCCAAGGTCTCGGAGATCGCGCGCTCTACCTGGCCGAGCGCGCGCTCGGGCGCGTCGGGGGTCTCCGCGAGCGCGCGGGCGAGCGCGGCGGTCATGAAGCCGTGGGCGTCCTCGCCCAGCGGGAACGACCCGGCCTCGCACGCGCCGCACACCACGCCCCCCGCGGCGCCGGAGAAGCCGACGAGGTGCTCGGGCTCCCCACACTGCGCGCACGCCCCGAGCTGGGGCGCGAGGCCCGCGGCGTGCAGCAGCTTCAGGCGGAACTGCAACGCCCCCGCGCGGCCACCCGCCGCTGCGCGACCGGACGCAGACGCTACGACCGCCCGGGGGGCTGC
>JBOGYA010000438.1:0-2167 GCA_050696515.1 Solirubrobacteraceae bacterium | reverse complement strand
CCGCGGAGGCGCCCTTCGAGCTGGTGGGCAACGTCTAGGGTGGCGACCTGACCAGCGGCGCCGCGGACGTGATCGTGACCGACGGGTTCACGGGCAACATCGCGTTGAAGGTGATGGAGGGGGTTTCCCAGACGGTGCTGAGGGCGATCCGCGACGCTGCGCTCTCCTCCCCCCGGGCGAAGCTGGGGGGCCTGCTGCTGGCGCCTTCGCTGCGCTCCTTCCGCGCGCAGGTGGACCCCGAGGGCCAGGGCGGCGCCTACCTGCTCGGCCTGCGGCAGCTGGGCGTCGTGCCCCATGGGAGCTTCACCCGCCGTGGCTTCGCGCAGGCGATCCAACGCGCGGCGCGCGGCGCGCAGGAGGACCTCGTGGGGCGCACCCACGCGGCGCTGGAGCAGGCGGGAGCGCTGCGCGGCGGGGTGAGTGGGCCGTCATCCGCGCCGGACGCTAGCCTCCAGAAGGATGACCCGCGAGCAGGTATACGAGCTGATCCGTGAACACCTCGCGGACGAGCTCGAGATCGACGCCGAGGAGATCGGCGAGGAGACCCGCTTCAAAGAGGACCTCGAGGCCGATTCGCTGGACCTGTACACGCTCGTGCAGGAGCTCGAGGACACCTACGGCGTGCGCATCGGCGACGAGCAGGCCGCCGCGATCCTCACCGTGGGGCAGGCAGTCGACTTCGTAGTGGCGCAGGGTCAAGGCACCGAGGTGTGATGCGCGCCGATGGAGCTGCTGAACGCGCTGTTGGAGGAGCTTCCCGAGGAGTTGGCGCGCCAGGTCTTCACCCACGCTTCCTGGAGCGAGCGGCCCAGCGACTCCTATACGCGGCTTGCGTTCCTCGGCGACAGCGTGTTGGGGTTGGCGGTCACCACCCACCTCTACCCCCGCCTGGAGGCGGAGCGCTTCGGCGCGGGGCGGCTCACGAAGATCCGCGCCCAGGCGGTGTCGGGCCCCTCCTGCCGAGCGGTCGCCGAACGCCTCGCGGTATCGGAGCGGCTGCGCGCGGCGGCGCCGGCGGGCGTGCAGGAGAGCGCCGCTGCGCTCGGCGAGATCGAGCGCGTGCTGGCCTCCGTGGTCGAGGCGGTGATCGGGGCGTGCTACCTGCACTGCGGCTACGAGCGCACCGCCGAAGCGGTGGTGGAGGCGTTCGCGCCGGAGATCGAGCAGGCGTTGGAGAACCCAGTGGACTTCAAGTCGACCCTCCAAGAGATCCTCGCCCAGCGGGGGCAGACCGTCACCTACACCGTCACCGCCGAGCGCGGGCCTCCGCACGAGCGCACCTTCGAGGTCGCCGCGGAGGTCGCGGGACGGCCGCTGGGCAGCGGCGCGGGGCGCAGCAAGAAGCACGCCGAGCAGCAGGCCGCGCGCAAGGCCGTCGAGAGATTGCAGACGTGACCGCGTGTACCTGAAGTCGCTCACGCTGAAGGGCTTCAAGTCCTTTCCTGACCGCACCCACCTGGACTTCGCCCCCGGGGTCTCCGTCGTGGTGGGGCCCAACGGGTCGGGCAAGTCGAACATCACCGACGCGGTGCTGTGGGCAATGGGCGAGCAGTCCCCGCTCGCGGTCCGCGGGTCCTCGATGCAGGACGTGATCTTCGGCGGCGGGCGCGGTGTGCAGGCGCGCAGTGCGGCGGAGGTCGAGATCGTGCTCGACAACTCCGACGGCTCGGTCGAGCTGCCGTTCAGCGAGGTGTCGATTCTGCGGCGCCTGCACCGCTCCGGCGAGGGCGAGTACCGTCTCAACGGCGCCCGCTGCCGCCTGGGCGACGTGATCGAGGTGCTCTCCGACACGGGCCTCGGCAAGGAGACCCACTCGGTGATCTCCCAGGGGCGCGTGGAGGCGATCGTCCTCTCCAAGCCACGCGACCGCCGTCTGCTGATCGAGGAGGCCGCGGGCCTCGGCAAGCACCGCAAGCGCCGCCGCCGCGCCCAGTTGAAGCTGGAACGCACCCAGGAGAACCTCGACCGCGCCCTGGACGTCGAGCGCGAGGCGCGTTCCCGTCTGCGTCCCCTCAAACGCCAGGCCGAGGCCGCCGAGCTCCACCAGCGCTTGGAGCGCCAGATGCTCGAAGCGCGCATGGAGCTCGCCCGCGAGGAGCTGCGCGTCCGGCGCCTGGAGTTCGCCGCGGCGCAGGACGGCGTGCAGGCCGCCCGCGCCGCCAGCGGG
>JBOGYA010000437.1:0-2179 GCA_050696515.1 Solirubrobacteraceae bacterium | reverse complement strand
ACCTCTGTTGGCGCGGGCCTCGGGCAGCGGCAGGCGCCGGCAGTAGCTCAGCAGCGGCTTGCGATAGCGCTGCACGATCGCCTCGAAGGCGCGCTCGTGGCCCTGGCGGACCAGTGCGAGCAGCCGTTCGTCCGACTGGGTCGCCAACAGGCGGGTGGGGATCCCTGGACTCATTGCGTACCACGGACGCGGTAGCGGCCCAGGGCCCGGGCGGCCCTGTGACCGAGCGCCCAACCATCCTTACGACACCTTGGACACGAACGACGATAGAACTTCACGCCGCTGGACGAAAAAGCGCCTGGGACGGCTCGGGGCGGCCCGCCAGGATGGGCCGCCCCGAAACCTTTTCCCGCCCCCGTGGGGAGGGGCGCTTTGCGCGAGCACGGTCCCGCCGATGGAGGATGGAGCGCCATCGGCAGGCTCCGAGAGCGGATCGCTCGCGCTTCTGCTTGGTCCTTTGCAATGGACGCTCTATAAGACACGGCGCTCGCGCAAACCTCACGCGGGCGATGCCACACGCGACCGGAGGGCCCCAAAGCGAGTACCGCATCGATCGCCGTCGCGTCGGGTTATTGCAGCGGAGTCAAGAGAGTCACCTTTGCATCTGAGAGCTCGGGGCCGAGCGGGATTGGCCTCGGCTGAGTACACCGTCCATCCCCCTGCACTGAGGAGGCATCCATGCGCTTGAGAGGGCTCACCGCTTTGGCGTGCGCAGTCGCGGTCTCATCGGCGGTTTTGTCGCTGGCGTTGCTCGCGACGGAGGCGTCCGCTTTCTACCATCCCAGCCCGCGCGGCCGCTGCCGCGTCGGCATCCAGGCACCCAGGCGGATCACCGCGGGAGAACCGGTCACGATCTTCGGCCGGCTCGTGTGCCGCCGCCGGGTGAGCGCGGCCGACAGGGTCGTGAAGCTCTTCCGCCACGTCGCCGGCACTCCGGGGTTCGCCCTCGTGCAGAGCACCACCACCAACGAACAGGGCATTTACGAGTTCCAGCCCGTCGCCGGCCCGGTGGAAGCGAGCAGCGTGTGGTACGTGCGCTCTCATGGCGCGCAGAGCGTCTACAGACGGACCCGCGTCGCCCCCGAGGTGACGCTCCTCGGGCCGCCGGAAGGCACCCAGATCTTCACGGGCGCAGCCGGCAAGGTCACTTTCACGGGAACCGTCACTCCGGCGGACGTCGGAGCGCGAGTGATCCTGCAGCGCCAGAACGCGCTCACCGGCAACGAGTGGCGCAGGATCGACTCGACAGTGGTCGAACCGGGGGGAGGCTTCACGATCGTCCACACGTTCATCGTCCCCGGCGACGCCAACCTCCGCGTGGTGGTACGCAGCCAGGGGCGCGACGTCCCGGCCATCGCGAGCCTGCGCGAGCCGGCCACGTCGAGCTTGCTCTCCTACGAGATCTCGCAGGCGGAGAACCCGGCGTTGACGATCGAGTCCTCCGCGGACCCGATCCCCTACGGGCAGTCGGTGACGATCAGCGGCGTGCTCGCGGGCGGCGCGAACCAGCCGGTCACGTTGCTCGCGCGGACCGTCCACCAGCACGGCTTCGCGCCGGTCGCACAGGCCACCACCGACGCCGGCGGCAACTACGCCTTCCCGGCGCAGACGCCGGTCAACAGCACCTTCTACGAGGTGCAGGCCTCAGGTCCCGTGTGCCCACCGGGCGCATCGTGCCCCGCGGCCTTGGTGTGCAAGGCCGGCCCGCCCCACTGCGGCGGCGCACCGCCGACCACCTCGGCGGTGTTGTACGAGGGAGTCAGGTTCCTGCTCACAGCGCAGGTGTCGGCGACGTCCGTGCTGCAGGGCTCGACCCTCACGTTCTCGGGCAGCGTGGCTCCGGCTCCGGCCCGCCCGGGCCACGTGATCTACCTGGAGCGCCAGAACGCCTCCGGGCAGGGCTTCCACGTGGTCCAGCTGAGCGCGCTCAGCCAGAGCGCGACGTTCTCGATCGCCTACCAGGTGTACAGCACGGGGACCGACGCCTTCCGTGTGTACATCCCCGGCGGCCCCGACAACGAGGCCGCGGCGAGCCAGCTGTTCACGATCCATGTCGCCCCGGCCCCGGCCGCGGCGCTGGCGCCGGAAAACCCGAACAACTCCTCCGCCCCCGCGGAAGGATCGACCTCGCCCTCCGAAGGGGAAAAGGAAAGCGAAAAGGAAGGCGAAGCGGGGAGGG
>JBOGYA010000436.1:0-2194 GCA_050696515.1 Solirubrobacteraceae bacterium | reverse complement strand
CGGCCGGCCGGTCGAGACCTAGCCCCGTTTTCCGCGGGTGGTGAGGGGATGGTCGGCTGGTTGGGGCCAGGGCGGCTGGATTTCTAGGAGTTCGAGGATGCGCTGTTGGGTGTGGGTGAGGCGGTCGAGTTCGATGCCGTGGTGGGTGTAGGTGAGGCCGAGTCCTTGGAAGGCGCTGAGGATGTTGCGGCCGGTCGGGCGGGCGCAGCGGCCCTCGGGCAGGAGTCCGGGGAGTTCGTCTTGGTCGCCGAGGGCGGCGCGGGTCTGGGATTCGATGAGTCCGAAGATCAAGAGCGCGATCCCGACGATGCTGATCAGGGCGTAGACGCGGTCGTCGTTGTGCAGGAAGATCGGGCGGACCTTGAGGGTCTGTTTGAGGTCGCGGTGGCGTCGCTCGACGATCTGCTGGTCTTTGTAGAGCCGCAGGATCTGGCCGGCCGTGAGGCGGCCGGGGAGGTTGGTCGCGAGGGCGTAGACGCCGTCAAGCGCCGCGGCGGCGGTGATTGCTTGCTGGTTGCGTGTCCAGGTGAGGGTCGGCTTGCTCTTGCGGGTGGTGACGGTGACATCGATCAGCCCGGTGATGTTTGCGCCGAGGATCTGCCCGACGCGACGCTCGACCTGGCGGCGGCTCTTGTAGTAGCGACCGCCCAGCCCGTTCTTGACCCTGACCAGGGTCTCCTCAGCCTTGGTCAGTGCGCGCTCGCGGGCCTGTGCGACTTGCGTGGCCTCCTCGGAGGAGTGGATGTAGGCGACGTGCAGTGTGAGTGACTCGGCGCCGTCGGTGATCTCCCATTGGCGTAATGCGCCCTTGTAGCGCGTGCGCTGGGCGGGCCGCAGGTCTTTCTCGCGCTGGGCGAGGTAGCGCACCGGTCGCAGCTCGTCGTGGCCGACGTCGGTCACGAACCGCTCGCGAAAGCCGGTGCTGGCCCGCAACGGCACGATGAACTGCACGCCGGCGTGGGCGATCTCGCGTAGCGTCTTGGGCTGACCCATCGCCGAGTCACAGACGATCAACAGGCCCGGCCCGGAAAGCGCCAAGAGCCGCTCCAGTGACGCGCCCACCAAGGTCAGCTCGGAGGCGTTGCCGGGATCCGGGCGGCTGTAGAGAACGGTCCCGTCGGGTGTGGACGCCTGGAGCGTGCGGACCTGTCGCGCGACCCGGCGATCGGAACCCCAGCCCTTGGCGATCAGCGCTGAGTGCTCATAGGCACCGGTCACGCGGACCGTCGTCAGATCGACATGCAGTCTGCCGGCGCAGGCTCCGAACCGCTCGATCGCGCGGGCCGCGACGGCCGAGCGGGCATGCTCGGCGTAGACGGCGAACACTTCCAGCGAGCGGCCGAGCCGGTCATCGTTGAGCAGCGCAGGCGGGATTCCCAGCAGCTCGTGCACGGCCGCGCCCGAGGCCCACCCCGCGATGTCATAGAGCGGTGAGGGCGAGCACAGCCGGCTACAGATCAGCGCGCACGCGACCTCTCCAACCGAGAGCTGGGAACGCGCGTTGCGCGGCAATACCCCGTCGATCGTGCCCGCCACGTCCAGCTCACGCAGGAAGTACTCGGCCAACAGCAACGGCCCGACCGAACGGCGAACCCCAACCATCGGCGGGTCCAACCTGGCGAACGATCCCGCCAGCGCCTCGAGCTGCCCCGACTCCTTCAGCGCATCCGTCCGGCCAAGATTTGCCACAACACGATGGCGGACCTTGCCCTGCTCGTCTCGGTATCCCTCGACCAGCTGAAGGTAGCTGTAGACGCGCTCGCCACGCCTGACCTTGGTCTCCTTGAGGAACATATTGCCACAACCGTAGACGCCCCACCGGACGGAAGAACCGCCAGCATAACCCCACAGTTGCCACAACACGACCCCGCCACAGACACCAGAAAACCCCCAAACCCCACACCCCGCCTCAGAAAACCGTGCCGCTACCCGCGCTCAACCGCGGAAAATGGGACTAGCGGGCTGAGGCCTGGCTCGCTGATCGTCGCGAGCGGTAGAACTCGTCCCAGAACGCCAGATGCCCGGGGCGGAGAACCGGTCCGATGCCGATCGCATCGCCGAAGTGCATCGCCGCCGGCGCCGTGGCGTCGAAGCGCGGCCACGCCGGCAGCGTCGAGCCGTTGGGGTCGCCGGTTCGCGCGAAGTTCACCCAGTAGGCAGCCATCATCCGCGACAACTCGCGGTCGTGGTCGGT
>JBOGYA010000435.1:0-2197 GCA_050696515.1 Solirubrobacteraceae bacterium | reverse complement strand
GGTGGCCGCCTCGACCCGTTCGCGTTCGTCGCGGCGCTGCTCGGCGCGGTGTTCATCCAGGTCGGCACCAACCTCTCCAACGACTACTCCGACGCCCGCCGCGGCGCCGACACCGAGGACCGCCTCGGCCCTGTGCGCGTGACCGCGGGGGGCCTTGTGCCACCCCGCCAGGTGCTGCTCGCCACCTACGTCACCTTCGGCATGGCTGTGCTCTGCGGGACCTACCTGATCGCGGTCGCCGGGTGGGGGCTGCTCGCGGTCGGCGCCGCCTCGATCCTCGCGGGCGTCCTCTACACCGGGGGGCCCCGCCCCTACGGCTACGAAGGGCTCGGGGAGCTGTTCGTGTTCTTGTTTTTCGGGATCGTCGCGGTCGCGGGCTCCTACTACGTGCAAGTGCAGCAACTCCCCTGGCAGGCCCTTGCCTGCGCCGTCCCAGTGGGGCTCTTGGCGAGCGCGATCCTGGTGGTCAACAACGTCCGCGACATCGACACCGACCGCCGCGCCGGTAAGCGCACGCTCGCGGTGCGCCTCGGCCGCCAGCGCACGCGCACCCTGTACACCGCGATGCTCGCCGCCGCCTTCGCCTGCGCCCCACTGCCGTGGGTGCTCGGCTCGATGAGCGCCTGCCTGCTGGCGCCGTGGGTGGCGATCCCGCTGGCGCTCTCGCTCACGCGGGTCGTGCGCACGCGCGTGGACGGCCCCTCGCTGAACGGGGCGCTCGCGCGCACCGGCCTGCTGCAGCTGCTCTTCTGCCTGCTGTTCGCCGCCGGCATCCTCTTGAGCGGTGGGATCGGCGGGTGAAGGGATTTCTATGGGAGACACTTTCGCGCACGCCCGTGGAGCCCGGCCCGTTTGACCGCACGCCCGTGGAGCCCCGCCCGTTTGACCGGTCACCACGCGGGCGCGACGGGTCCGCGGAACGGCCGTCGCAGCAGCGGGTTGCGCGGCGAGTGACCGGTCAAGGGTGAGCTCATGCAGATGAATGTCACCGCGCGCGTGCTCCACCTGAGGCGACCCCTGGAGACCGCATACGGCGCGGTGGGCCAGCGCGAGCTGCTGACGGTGGCGCTCACCGACGGGGACGGCGTCACCGGCTTCGGGGAAGCCGCACCGCTCGAGCCCTACGACGGAGTGAGCACAGCGCGGGTGCGCACGGCACTCGATGCCTACCGGCCAGTGCTGATGCAGTCCGAGGGAGCGACCGGAGTGCAGCTGATCGAGGCGTGCCGGCGCGTGGACGATCTGCCGGCGGCGCTCGCCGCGATCGACCTGGCGCTGTGGGACCGCGCGGGCCGGCGCGCGGGGAAGCCGGTTGCGGCGCTGCTCACCGACGACCCAACCGCCGAGGTCCCCGTCAACGCGACGGTGAGCGCCACCGACCGCGTGGGCGCCGCGGAGCAGGCCGGGCGCGCGGCGGCGCTCGGCTTCCCCTGCGTGAAGGTGAAGGTCGGCGTGGGTGACGACGCCGGCCGCGTGGCGGCGGTGCGCGCCGCGGCCGGACCCCACATGGCGCTGCGCATCGACGCCAACGGCGCGTGGGACGTCGAGGGGGCGGTGCGCGCGATCGAAGCGCTCACCCCCGTGGGCTTGGAGCTCGTGGAGGAGCCCACCCACGGCCTGGAGGCGGTGCGCGCGGTGCGCGAGCGCGTGGCCGCGCGCGTGGCGATCGACGAGACTGCCGCCGAGCACGGCGCGCTCGGCGCGGGCGTCGCCGACGCGGTCTGCCTGAAGGTCTCCCGCTGCGGGGGCATCGCGGGCCTGCTCGCCGCCGCCGCGCTCGTGCGGGCCTCCGGCGCCGAGGTCTACCTCGCCTCGACCCTCGACGGGCCCCTCGGCGTCGCCGCCGCGGTGCACGCCGCCGATCCCGCCGGTCGCGAACACACCGATCCCCGCGCCCGCCGCGAGCTCCATGGTGGTGCTGACGGTGGTGGCACCGTGTTTACCCCGGAAAAGCGTGGCCCCGAGATTGGCGGAGTTTACCTTCCGAATGGCGACAGGGCTGGCGTCGGGGCTTCGGCCCACGGGCTCTGATAACAGAAGGTCCAGTTGTTCTTCGTTCAATCCGACAACCGGCGTGCCAGCGATCACCCCAACCAAACGGGGGATAGCGCCCTCTCCGCACACCGTTTGTGACAGCCTGTGTGCCAGTGGTTTGGCCGCTGGGCGGGGAACCCAGTGCAGCAGAAGCGTCGTCTCC
>JBOGYA010000434.1:0-2204 GCA_050696515.1 Solirubrobacteraceae bacterium | reverse complement strand
AGTGCGCCAGCACCCGCCGCGGCCCCTCGCTGTTTCTCATCCACGTGAAGTCGTAGAACGCGCTGGCCTCCGAGCCCCGGTAGGCCCACACGTGCCCTGTGCGGATCTGCGGAGTGGCCGTGCGGTTCTGGACATCCACGCCGGTGTCGTCGCTCTGCACCCACTTCGAGCTCAGCACATCGGCCGCGATCTGCGTGGCCACCGGTTTGAGCAGGTCGGCCACCGCTCCGCACCACTCGGAGAGCGTCTGGCGGCTGAGGTCTATCCCATGGCGGGGAAAGATCCGTTCGAGCCGGTAGAGCGGGAGGTGGTCGCCGTACTTGCTGGTAATCACGTGCGCCAGCAGTCCCGGCCCCGGCCGCCCCTTCTCGATCGGGCGGGCTGGCAGCACTGCCTGCACCACACCGCTCTCGCACTGGCGGCACGCGTACTTCGGCCGGACGTACACCCGCACCACCATCGAGGCCGGCACGTAGTCCAGCTCCTCGGTGCGGTCTTCGCCGATTCGCACCTTCTCGGCCTGGCAGCCCTCGCAGCACCGGTCCGCGTCGGCCGGGAGCAGCTCCACGATCTCGCGCGGCAGGTCGTCGGGCAGTGGCGTACGCCCGCCGCGCGTGCGCCGCGTGTGGGCCGGGACGGCAGTGAGCGCGGCGTGTTCTTCACCGCCGTCTTCGTCGCGAGCATCCGCCTCGATTTGGCCGGCGGCGGTGGCAAACGGCAGCGCCTGCTGCTCGACCGGCACGCCCTTCTCGCTGCGCCGCCCGAACACCTGCTTGCGCAGCCAGTGGAGCTGCTGCTCGAGTGCCGCCACGCGGCGACGCTCCTCACCGATCTGCGCGTGCAAGACGTGCTCGCGCTGGCTCGATTGATCGAGATCGCCATACAGCGCCGCGATCAGTTGATACGCGCCCTTCAGATCGTGCGGAAGCGGCGCTGTCGGGCCCTGCGTCTCCACGTCCTCACCACCACCACAACGACAACGCCGCCGTATATAGCACAGCGCTCGGCGAGGATGAAGATTGTTCCACCGACAACGTGCGCGAACGCGAGAGAAAATCCCCTCACGTTCGACGCTGATACCAGCGCCGCTCGCGCACCTCCGTCACGTCGAGCCCTTCGAGCACCATCATCAGCTCCCGCGTGCCGATCTCCCCGCGCTCGGGCATCCGGAACGTGCCTTCCTCCAACCGCTTGTACATCAGGAAAAATCCCGACCGGTCCCAGTACAGGATCTTCACCTTGTCTTTTCGCCGGTTCAGGAAGGTGAAGAGATGGCCCGAGAATGGGTCCTGCTTCAACACCGTCTGCACCAGCGCGCACAGCCCGTCGAACGACTTCCTCATGTCGGTCGGCGCGGTGCAGACAAACACCCGTACCGACGGCGGCAGGCTCAGCATTCACGCAACGTCTCGAGCAGGCGGCGCAGCGCGCCCGCATCGAAGTGTTCCGGGACTCGCACCGTCGTCCCCGCGCCCACCACCACCTCGAACATCACCGCCACCGCCGGGCGGCGCCGCGCGACACTCACCTCCATGAAGCCCGCCGGCTCCCCTCGGCCGCGACTCCCCGTCCTTGTGGATCGCCGCGCCCGCCGCAGATCGCTGGCGCCCACCCCGATTCGCTGACGCCACCGGTACAGTGTCTTGCGCCCGATCCCCTCACGCTCCGCGAACCGCGAGAGCGGCGCTCCGCTCCGCTCCCATCTCGCCAGCAGCGCGCGCATCTCCTCCGCGCGCGCCGCTCGTCTTCCCCCGCTCGCCATTGCTCACCTCGGATCGCGATTTTCGCCGTCCGAGGGCTACTCCCGGAAGGGTGTGGTCGGTCGGACGCTTACGACCAAACTGACGAACGTTCGTTTCGCACGACTCATTTTAGAGACCCCGCCCCGTTCGCTACCGCTGCTGCAACGGGGAATGCAATCCCTTCGCGAGCGCGCCACCTCGACCAGGGTCGACCAGGGCATCGCTGGCGGCATCGGCACCGGTACGGCTGCGCGGAGGGTGAGGTGTCCCGTCAGTGGGCACTGCGAACAGCGCGGACGTAGAAATGACCCAGCCGATACGGGGAGCATGAACCATGCGGACTTCTGGACAGTCCTACGTCCCACAGCCGTTCAAGGCGGAATTGACCGCCGTGACCAGACAGTCGACGGTGACGTGACCGGTGCCGGTGCAGTCGAACTGTGGGCAGAGGGAGAGCGGCCC
>JBOGYA010000433.1:0-2254 GCA_050696515.1 Solirubrobacteraceae bacterium | reverse complement strand
CTGTATACGTGAGCCAGCGCCGGCAGGTCCTGCTGCGGGTCGACCCGGCGGTCCACGATGCGCTCATGCGCTGGGCCAACGACGAGCTCCGCAGCGTCAACGCCCAGGTGGAGATGCTGCTGCGCAAAGCGCTGAGCGACGCCGGACGGATGCCCGCGCAGGCCGGACCGCTGCCCAGGCGTGGCCGCCCGCCCTCGGGGCGTCAGCGGGCAGATCCGAGGCAACCGACGTAACGTGTCCAGATGACATGTCGCCGCCGCTGGAGGGCCACCTCCAAGTGAACGACCTCATCGTTCTCTTTGACGGTGACTGCGGGTTCTGCGGTGTGATCCTCGCGATGCTGTTGACGTGGGATCGAGCGAACCGCTTGGACCCTGTGTCGATCCAGAGCGCACAGGGAGAGAGGCTGCTCATCGACCTGGCACGTCAAGACCGTCTCAAGTCGTGGCACCTGATCGACGCTGAGGGCACGCTCTATTCGGGTGGCGCAGGTCTCCCTGTCATTTTCGAGGCCCTGCCGTGGGGGGCGCCGATCGCCCGCATCGCGTCGCGGTTTCCAAGGACCACGTCGCGTGCCTACGAGTGGGTAGCAGGCCATCGCGTGCCCCTCGGCCGATTGCTCGGAGGGCAACCTCGCGCTTGGGCTGCGCGAGTCATTGCTGAGCGTAGGCACTCCGATCAGAACCGCTCGTAACGAACCCGCAACCGATCCCCACACGCCCGCCTTCGGCCTGCAACCGTTTAGGCTTGGAGAAGATGGCCTCCTGCACCCACCTCGATCACGTTCGGATGACCCAGCTGCCTGAAGCGGTCGAGGGCTGCGAGGAGTGCTTGGCCACGGGAGGTCAGTGGCTGCATCTGCGTATCTGCCTGGAGTGCGGCAAGGTCGGATGCTGCGATGACTCCCCCAACCGTCACGCCACTGCTCACGCTGCAAGCAGCGGCCACCCGCTCATCCGCTCGCTCGAGCCCGGCGAGACTTGGTCTTGGTGCTTCGTGGACGACTTCGCGCTCGTGATTCCAGACGTGCGGGGCGAAACGCGCATCCCGCCCTCCCCGTTGGGCTGATCGAGTGGCCAAGCCGGTAAGTAGAGTCCTCTCGAGCTCGCAACTCGCCACGCTCGCGACGCACGGCGAGGAGCGGACCGCCGAGGTCGGCGAGAAGCTGTTCCAGGTCGGCGACGAGAGCTATCCGTTCATCGCCGTCATCGAGGGCGAGGTCGCGGTGCTCGACGGCGCCGGCGGGGAGATCGTCCGGCACGGTGCGTCGGGCTTCCTCGGTGAGATGAACCTTCTCACCGGACAGACCGTCTTCCTCACTGCCGTCGTGGCCAAGCCGATGCGCTACATAGCGGTTGACCGCGGAGTCCTCAGACAGTTGCTCTTCGAGGACGGCTCGCTTTCGGACCTGCTCCTCACCGCGTTTGTCGAGCGGCGCGAGCTGCTCCAGCAGCGCGAGGGGATCGGGATCGAGATAGTCGGCCCACTCGAGTCGAGTGAGACGCGCCGGCTGCTGGACTTCGCCAGGCGCTTGCGGCTTCCCTACTCCTTGATCGCCCCAGAGGAGAGCGAGCACGCGGCGGCCCTGGTTGAGCACCTCGATCCGGCGGAGCTCCCGCTCGTGCGCCTTCCCGGCGGCGGCGAGTTGCGGCGGCCTACCAACGGCGAGCTCTCGCGTGCGCTCGGGATCGGCCTTGAGCTCGAGCAGCGCGAGCAGGTCGACTTGTTGGTGATCGGCGCTGGCCCGGCTGGCCTCGGCGCGGCGGTCTACGGTGCCTCAGAGGGCCTCGACACGCTGGTGATAGAGAGCACCGTCGTCGGTGGCCAGGCGGGCACCTCGCGCAGGATCGAGAACTACCTCGGCTTCCCAGCCGGTATCAGCGGCACAGAGCTGACCAGCCGCGCGGTCACGCAGGCGCGCAAGTTCGGGGCACGGACGGCAACGCCCTACCGTGCCCGAGCGCTCGAGCCCGGTGGCGAGCGGCACGTCGTCAAGCTCGAGGAAGGCAAAGAGGTTGCGGCGCGAGCCGTGCTGCTCGCCACCGGCGCCGAATACCGGCGGCTGCCGGTGGACGGTCTCGACCGGTACGAGGGGGTCAGCGTCTTCTACGCGGCCGGCCCCCCCGAGGCGCAGCTCTGCGGCGCCCAGCGCGTCGGCGTGATCGGGGGCGGCAACTCGGCCGCGCAGGCCGCCGTGTGGCTGGCGCGTGGCGGCGCACTGGTCACCCTGATGCACCGCCGCTCCGAGCTGCAC